>MEEC01000044.1 GCA_001724315.1 Lautropia sp. SCN 70-15
TGTTCTATTCCGCGGGACTGCCGCCGTTTCTGTTCAACTCCGCCACTGAACTGGTGAATGTCACCGCCCACGTCGATGCCCAGGGCCATCTGAAGTGGACCGCGCCGCCCGGCCACTGGACGATTCTCCGCTTCGTCTGCATGAACACCGGCGAGAGGCTGAAGGTGCCGAGTCCGAACTCCGATGGTTGGGCCACGGATCACCTCAGCGCCGAAGCGACGCGAGCCCACATGGATTACGTCCTCGCCCGGCTGCGTGAAACCTTCGGAGACCTCCGCAAAAGCGGCATCGGGAATCTCTATCTGGCGAGCTATGAGGTGCGCGGCCCCGCTCTCCGCATGGATGGGCGCGCGGTGCATGCCGAGGCGTTGGCGCGCGCGGAGGTCATTGCGCGTGAAACCGAGCCGTCACTGAAGGTGCTCGCCGCAGGCGTACCGCTGCATGCGGAGGCGGCGGCGGCACGGGCCAACACGGAGGTGAACATCATCGGCTTGGGATCGCTGGCGGCGGTGCTGCTGCTGGCGTGGCTGGCGTTTCGCTCGCCTCGGCCAATCGTGCTTGTGGCGCTGTCGCTAGGCATCGGCGTGGCAGCGGCTCTGTCGGCAACGGCTCTCGTGTTCGGGTCCGTGCACCTGTTGACGCTGGTCTTCGGTGCCAGCCTAGTGGGTGTGGCAGAAGACTACGGCATCCACTGGTTCGCCACGCGGCAGGGTCACCCGGCGGCGGAGCCCCGCAGTCTGATGCGCAGACTACTGCCCAGTATGGCGCTGGCGCTGGCCACCAGCGTGCTTGCCTATTTGGCACTGGCCATCGCGCCGTTTCCGGGGCTGCGTCAGATGGCGCTGTTCTCGGCCACCGGGCTGATCGCGGCCTTCCTCACTGTGGTGTGCTGGTATCCGGTGCTCGACCGCACCGCGTTGCCATCGAGCCGCTTCGCGCAACGCGTGGCGGCCAGCTTGGCGCTCTGGCCACGGCTACGCCATTCGCGCGCGCTGTTGCCGGGGACCGTGGTGGTGGCGTTACTGTGCGGCGTCGGCTTGGCGCAGCTGCGGAGCAGTGATGACTTGCGCCAGTTGCAGAGTTCGCCGCCGGCGCTGATGCAGGCGCAGCGCGAGGTGGCCCGGCTGCTGGGACTGCCGAGCCCGGCACAGTTCTACCTCGTCCAGGCCGACAGCGCTGAGAAGTTGCTGCAGCGCGAGGAGGCGCTCAAGGCGCGGCTGGAGCTGCTGCGGAGGGAAGGCCGCCTCGGCGGCTGGAGCGCGCTGTCGGACTGGGTGCCCTCGACCGCCCGGCAGCAGGCCGACGCGGCGCTCAGCGCTCGTGCCGAGACGGCAGTGCTGACCGGCGTCAACGCCGCCCTGGGGGAGGCGCTGGCGCGGCCGGTCTTTGCGCCGGAGCCGTTGACGCTGCAACGTTGGCGGGATCACCCGGTATCAGGTCCGGCGCGCGCACTGTGGTTGGGCGAGGCCATGGGTCACCCCACTAGCGTGGTTCTGTTGCGGAACCTGCATGACCCGGCGCAACTCCCCGCGCTGGCCGCCGCGGCTGATGGCCTGCCCGGCGTGCTCTGGGTCGACAGGGCCGGAGAGTACGGCGCGCTGCTGGGTCGCTACCGCGTCGCCATGACGGCCCTGCTGGTGCTAGCGCACGGTGCGGTGCTGCTGGCACTGTGGCTGCGTTTCGGCCGCGCGGCCTGGCGCGCTTGGCTGCCGACGCTGCTGGCGAGCGTGCTGACGCTGGCAACGCTAGGTGCACTGGGGCAGCCGCTTCAACTCTTCAACGTGCTGGCGCTGCTGCTGCTGCTGGGCGTGGGTGTGGACTACGGCATCTTTCTGCTTGAACACCAAGGCGACGGCTCCGCCTGGCTGGCGGTAGTGCTGGGCGCAGGCAGCACCTGGCTGGGCTTCGGATTGCTTGCGCTCTCGAGCACACCAGCGCTGCGCGCCTTCGGGATGACGCTGCTGCTGAGCATCGGCCTAGTCTGGATGCTGGCGCCGTGCATGCGTCCGAATATTGACTCAACCCAAGGAAGCCCATCATGAGCAAGGTACTTGCACTGTCACTGCTTGTCGCGCTGGTCAGCGGGTGCGCAATCCACCAGACGGTCAGTCCCATCACGGCTCCTGTTACGCGCGAGATATGCCTGATCGAGAACACCGCGGTGCGGGCCGGCTTCGTCAACCAGTTGCGGCAGAGCCTTGGCGCCAAGGGCTACCAGGTGCGTATGCTGCCCGAGACGGCCGCCATCAACGCCTGCACCACCACTGCCACCTACACAGCCACGTGGAGATGGGATTTGGCACTGTACATGTCCTACGCAGAGATCAAGGTCTACAGCAATGCCCGCCCCGTGGGCGAAGCGCTCTACGATTCGACCGGTGGCGGCGGCAACATGGGCAAATTCATCGACGCCAATGAGAAGATCCGCGAGCTCGTGGACCAGCTTTTCCCTGCCGGCGCAGGCGCTTGAGCAAGGGTATGCAGAACAAGTCCTTTTCTCCGCCCAACCAGCGGGCCTTTGCAGCGCGCTTCGAGGCGCAGAAGATCGCTTTCGGGCCGGTGGTCTTCCAGTGCGTGCGCTACGCCTGGAAGCGTGGCGTGTTGCAGGCACTGGCCGAGGCCGGCGAGCGCGGACGCTCGGTGGAGGAATTGGCCGCGAACCAACGCTGGAGCACCTATGCGTTGAAGGTCGTGCTGGAGTCCTGCCTGTCCGCGGGCGTGGTGGCGCTGGTGAACGGCCGTTACGCGCTCGACAAGACCGGTTACTGCCTTCTAAGCGACGAGATCACGCAGATCAACCTCAATTTTGTGCATGACGTCTGTTACCAGGGGCTGTTCGAACTGGAGCGCTCACTTGACCAGCAACGGCCCTACGGGCTCCAGGCACTGGGCGACTGGTCCACGTTATACGAGGGCATGGCCGCACTGCCGGAGCCCGCGCGCAGCAGCTGGTTCGCCTTCGACCACCACTACTCGGACACCTCGTTTCCCCAAATCGTGCCAGACGTGCTGGCCACCGCGCCGCGACATGTGTTGGATGTGGGCGCCAACACGGGCAAGTTCGCCTGCGCACTTCTGGCGCAGGACGCCTCCGTGCGCGTGCACCTGGTGGACCTGCCGCAACAGCTAGCACTGGCCGGGCCGCGGCTTATCGAGGCCGGACTGCGTGACCGTGTTGGCCTATATGCGGTGGATGTGCTCGATTCCGACAAGGCCTTCCCGGGTGGGATGGACCTGGTGTGGATGAGCCAATTCCTGAGCTGCTTTAGCGAGGAGGTAATTCTCTCCATCCTGCGCCGCGCCGCGGCCGCGCTGACGCCGGCCGGGCAGTTACTTGTGTTGGACACGCTGTGGGACCGTCAGCGCTACGACATCGCCAGCTACTGCCTGATCAATACCTCGCCGTACTTCACGGCGATAGCGAGCGGCAACAGCAAGGTCTACGAGAGCGCCGACTACATCAGACTTGCCAGTCACGCCGGCTTCAGGCTGTTGACGGTGCGCGACGACATCGGGTACTGCCACTCGTTGCTGCGCTTTGTGCGGGAAGCGAGATGACTAGGCGCATCGGCCGGCTCCCGGCGCTCCTCATCGCAGCGCTGGTCGCTGGTTGCGCGATGCAACCACGGCCGCCATCGCCGCAGGCGCCGCTCCTGAAGCTGCCACCGGCGGCGCTTGGGTACAGCCTGAGCCAGCATCAGCAACTCACGGTGGAGGCGCCCGGTCGGCAGCCGCAGCGCGCAGAAGTGCTACTGGAGGTCGACGCGGAGGTGGTGCGGCTGGCATTGCTGAGCATGGGCCGGACCACGGCGCGATTGGAGTGGGACGGTCATCGCCTGCACCAGCAGCGCGCGCCGTGGTGGCCGGTCGAGATGTCGGGAGAACGTGTCCTCAGCGAACTGCAACTGTCGCTCTGGCCAGTCGAGGCGATCCGCACGGCGTTGCCCGAGGGCTGGTCGCTGCTGGAGTCCGGCAATCAGCGCAGTCTGTGGTGGCACGGCCAAGCGGTGATCTTGGTACGACGTGACACGCGGGGGGGCATAGAGTTCGCGCACCTTGTCGCGGGCTATCGGCTGCTGATCGAAGTACTGGATCTGGAGGCGGCACCGTGAGGGACGTATTTCTGGGAGCACCGGGCGTGGTCTGCGCGCTGGGTCAGGGGCTTCAGGCGCTTCGCGATGGTCTGTTTGCGCCGCAACCCAGCGGACTGACGACCACCGACGCCTTCTCCGCTGGCCGCATGTTGAACTTGGGTCTCATGCCGGGCGAACTGCCAGCGTGGTTCGACCCCGCGCCGACGCGGCTGCGCAGCCGCAACAACGCGCTTCTGGCCGCGGCGCTGGCGCAGATCAGGCCCCAGATCGACGCCGCACTTGCGCGCTTTGGCCCGGCGCGGGTGGCGGTGGTATTGGGTACAAGCGCGGCGGGCTTGGTCGAAGGCGAAGCTGCGGCGCGCTGGCGGCTTCAGCGCGACGACTGGCCACCGGGGTACGACTACGCCCAGCAGGAAATGGGCAGTGCCAGCGCCTTCGTCGCCCATGAGCTGGGCGTGTGCGGACCGGCGCACGTGATCTCGACCGCGTGCTCATCGGGCGCCAAAGCTTTGGCATCGGGCGCGCGGCTGCTGCGCGCCCGGTTGGCTGACGCAGTGGTAGCCGGCGGTGTCGACGCCCTAGGCGGGCTCACGGTAGCCGGCTTCCGCGCCTTGGAATCGGTGTCCGCGGCGCGCTGCAACCCGATGTCTTTGAACCGCTGCGGCATTAACATCGGCGAAGGTGCGGCGCTGTTCATGATGACGCTCGATGACGGTCCGGTGCGTCTGGCCGGCTGGGGCGAGACGTCGGATGCGCACCATATGTCAGCGCCGGACCCTAGCGGCCGCGGCGCTATCGACGCAATGCGACAGGCGCTGGCGCGCGCGGCAGTCGAACCCGAGACATTGGACTACCTCAACTTGCACGGCACGGCCACGCCGCAGAACGACGCGATGGAGAGCCGCGCGATCGCAGCAGTGTTCAGCCCGGGGCTACCGGTGAGCTCGACCAAACCGCTGACAGGCCATGCGCTGGCTGCCGCCGGCGCCATCGAGGCGGCTATTGCGTGGCTCACGCTGGTGGACAACCCCCAGGGCCGGCTTCCGCCGCACTGGTGGGACGGTGAGCACGATCCCGCGCTGCCGACGCTGCGGCTGGTCGAACCGGGCGAAGCGCTCGGGCGCAGTCTGCGCCACGTACTGAGCAATTCCTTCGCCTTCGGCGGCAGCAATGCCGCATTACTGTTCTCGGGAGCGTGAGGTGAATGGGGTGATCGAAGGCAGTGCCATCGAGGCTTGGATGCCGCACCGTGGTGAGATGCGGCTGATCGACCGGCTGCTGGTGGTAGACGAGGTCCACGCCGTGGCCGAAGTGGACGTGCCGCTGGATGGGCTGTTCGTGCGGGACGGGCAGGTGGCGGCTTGGGTGGGCATCGAGTACATGGCGCAGACGGTGGCAGCGTGGGCCGGCGCACGCGCGCGGCGATACGGTGGGCGGCCGCGGGTGGGGTTCCTACTCGGTAGCCGCCGCTACAGCGCGTGCTGCGCCGCTTTTGCCGGGGGCAGCACTCTGCGCGTGGAAGCTCGTTGCGAGCTTATCGGCGACAACGGACTTGGCCAGTTCGATTGCTGCATCAGCACGCAAGAGGGCGAGGTGTTAGCCACGGCGATGGTGTCAGTGTTCGAGCCGCCGCTGCCAGAGACGGACAACGAGACAAGCCACAACGAGTCACAAGCGAAGGAGACAAACCCATGAAGAGCATGCGCCTGTTCCTGTTCTGTCTGCTGGCTACGCTGGGCATCAATGCTCATGCACAGCGCACGCTGGTGCCCGTGGTCGACTTCAAAGACATCCCTGTTGCGCAGGCGACGGGGCATGCTCTTACGGCTGAGCAGGTGCGCCAAGCCTTCATCGAGGCTGGTGACGATCTCCGGTGGAATGTAGCGGATGTCGGCGGTAACCAACTCGAAGCAACGTTTGTCAAGCAGAACAAACACACAATCGTCGTCACGATTCTCTACAACGAGCGCAGCTACTCAGTGCTCTACAAGAGCAGTGTGAACATGAAATACCGCGATCATCAGACCTCTTTCGACTTGGCGAACGGCGAGGAGGCCGCGCTCAAGCAGAAAGCGCTGTTCGCGAGCCGTCCGGAAGGTCCCTATGCCAGCGCTCGCGCTAAAGGGGTGATCCATCCGTTCTACGAACGTTGGGTGTATGACCTGCTCGACTTGGTGCGGCACAAGCTGAAACGAGCGCAGTGAGCAGCGGCCAGCTATAAAAAGGCCTGTTGGGAGACGAGAGGCAAGCATGGAAGGAACGAGCTCTATCGGGCGTACCGTGCTGGTGACGGGCTCCAGCCGGGGCATTGGGCGGGCGATCGCGCTGCGACTGGCCAGGGACGGCTACGACGTCGTGGTGCATGGCCGCCGGGTCGGCGCCGAGATCGAGCAGGTAGCGGCCGAAGCGCAGGCGCTGGGGCGCAGGGCGCGGCTGCTGTGCTTCGATGTCGCCGACCGTGCGGCAGCGTCCGATGCGCTGCTAGCGGACGTTGAAGCGCATGGCGCACCCTACGGTGTGGTGTGCAATGCCGGCATCGTGCGCGACAACGCCTTCCCGGCAATGAGTGGCGAGGAGTGGGACAGCGTGATCCACACCAATCTCGATGCTTTCTACAACGTGCTAAACCCGCTGGTGATGCCGATGGTCCGGCGTCGAGCGCCGGGGCGCATCGTGACGCTGGCCTCGGTGTCGGGGTTGGTGGGCAACCGGGGGCAGACCAACTACAGTGCTGCCAAGGCGGGCATCATTGGAGCGACCAAGGCGTTGGCGCTTGAGTTGGCCAAGCGCGCGATCACGGTCAACTGCGTGGCGCCGGGGCTGATCGATACCGAACTAGTGGCGTCTGCGGTCCTGGAGGAGGCGATGAAGTTGATCCCGTTGCGTCGCACGGGTCGACCGGAGGAGGTAGCCGCGCTGGTTGCCTTCCTGATGAGCGAGGATGCCGCGTACATCACGCGTCAGGTTATTTCGGTCAACGGTGGGATGGTGGGATGAAGCGCGTTGTCGTCACGGGTTTCGGCGCCCTGAGTCCGCTCGGGCATGACTGGGCGTCGGTGCGTGCACAGCTGAAGAGCGGCCGAAACGCGGTGCGCACGATGGACGAGTGGGATGTCTATGAAGGGCTGAACACCCGGTTGGGCGCGCCAGCTCAGCCATTCGAGTTGCCCGCGCACTACAACCGCAAGACCACGCGCAGCATGGGACGGGTGGCGGTAATGAGCACGCGCGCCAGCGAGTTAGCGCTGCTCGACGCGGGGTTGCTCGACGATCCGCTGGTGCGCAGCGGCCACCTGGGCATCTCCTACGGCTCCTCCGCGGGCACGCCGGCGGCCGTCGGCGACTTCGGTCGCATGATTAAGGAGAAGACAACCGAGGGCATCACCGCCAGCACCTATATCAAGATGATGTCGCACACGGCAGCGGTAAACATGGGCGTGTTCTTCGGCATTACTGGGCGTATCCTGACCACCAGCAGCGCCTGCACCTCGGGGAGCCAGGGCATCGGTTACGCCTTCGAGACCATCCGCACCGGCCGCCAGATCGCGATGCTGGCCGGCGGGGCCGAGGAACTCGACGCAACCGAAGCGGCTGTCTTCGACACGCTGTTCGCCACCAGCGTGCGTAACGATAGACCGGAACTTACGCCGCGCCCGTTCGACGCGGGACGCGATGGCTTGGTACTTGGCGAAGGCGCGTGTACGTTTGTGCTGGAGGAATTGGAGCATGCACTAGCGCGCGGCGCACGCATTCACGCCGAGATCTTGGGCTACGGAACGAACAGCGACGGCAGCCACGTGACGCAGCCGCAGCCGGCCACCATGGCGAAGGCGATGCGGTTGGCACTGGAGGACGCGGCGCTTCCGCCCGAGGCTATCAGCTACGTCAACGCGCACGGCACCGCCACCGACCATGGAGACATCGCCGAATCAGCCGCCACGCTTGAGGTGCTCGGCGCGAGAGCGCCGATCAGCTCGCTCAAGAGCTACATGGGCCACACGCTGGGCGCCTGCGGCGCGCTGGAGGCTTGGATGAGCATCGAGATGATGCGCGAGGGTTGGTTCGCCCCGACGCTCAACCTGCAGCAGCCCGACCCGCGCTGCGCGCCGTTGGACTACATCACCGGCGACGGGCGTGCGATCGAGGCGAGCGTCGTGATGAGTAACAACTTTGCGTTCGGCGGCATCAACACATCATTGATCTTCCGGCGCTGGCCGGATTGAGTGTTTTAGTCGGAGGAGAAGGCATGACGTGGAGGAATCTGGCGATCGTCCTTCCGTTGGTGACGTTGACAGGAGTGGCGCATGCACGAACGGCGCCGCTGGTTGAGCCCGAGCGAATGCTCCTGCCCGCGGCGCAGGGCAAAGCACGTGGCGTCGACAACGTGCGAGCAGCGATCATCTCGGGCGGCCAGTCGTTGGGCTGGTCGGTGCTCCAGGATGAGCCCGGGAAGCTCACGCTCAAGTACAACAAACAGGGCAAACACGAGGTGGTCGTCGATGCGCTATATGACGAGCAGAGCTATCAGCTCAGGTACGTTGACAGCACCAACATGAACTACAACAAGGACGATTCCGGCGCCAACATCCACCCGAATTACAACCGCTGGATCAGGAACCTGATCAAGTACATCGGCTCCGCGGCGCGCTAAAGGTTCTCGGTTCAATAATAGCCGGGGAGTTTCCAATGAAGATGAGATTTCTGATTGCCGGAGTTCTGACGGCTGCCGCCTCGGCGCCGGCCCCGGCACGCGACACCGAGTACAAGCTACCTTTCGCCGATGTGTTGACAATCTCCGAGGCGCAGGGCAAGCTCGACGGCTCGGTGAAGTTCTATCTGCGTGGACAGAAGACGCCCAAGGTCCTGGAGAAGAAGGGCGACGATGTCTCCAACAGGAAGACTAACGGCGTAGGCAAAGACGACGTTTTTGCCTGCAAGTGGGCCGCCCTGTCCGCGCTTCTCGCGCTGCAAGACAAGGCCAAGCGCGTGGGCGCAAACGCGGTCGTTGACATCGTTAGCTATTACAGGAAGAACGTGTTCAGCAGCGCTACCGACTACGAGTGCCATGCCGGCGCCGTGATCGTCGGGGTTACGCTCAAGGGCACGTATGCCAAGGTAGCGCAGTGACGGATCATCCTGCGTGGCTTGCTCTGGAGCCGATCGATCAGACACCACGGATGGCACCGGAATGGATGTCCGCCTCGGAGCGCCAGCGCTGCGAAGCGATTGATGCCACTCGTCGTCGCGCCCAGTTCGTCTCAGGGCGGCGACTGGCGCGGCGACTGCTGGCTGCCGTCTATGGCGGCGACGCGCTTCGGGATTGGACGCTTTCGGCCTCCGAGAACGGGCCACCGAGCATTGACCGCGCGCCGGTCGGCGCGCCCGCGGGACTGTCGATTTCAATCAGCCATAGTGGTGCGCTGGTAGCCGGTGTCGTCGCCGCCTCTCCAGTCGGACTCGACATCGAGATCCCGGGGCGCCGCCGTGATGTTCTGGAACTGGCCAAATCCGTGTGTAGTCCTGCGGAACAGCGACGTCTGCGCGCGCTCGAGGCGGGCGAGCGTGAGGCGCACTTTTACGCATTGTGGACGCTCAAGGAAGCTTGGCTGAAGTGCCGCGGGCGGGGGTTAGATCTTGCGAGCCTACGGAACCTGCACGCAGAGCCGTGCGACGTTGGAGGCAACGCTTGTTCCTGGTACGGGCTGGGCGCCGCGCTCTCCGTCGTAGCAGAGTCGCAAGTCGCGGTGCGTTGGATAAGTCCCGCACTAGGTGCATCGTTTAGACCAGCACAGCGCTGGAGACTGCATCGACTATCGGGTGCATACGGGGCAATGTCGGCGTCGACGGCAAAGCTCGGGGCAATATCATCTGTCAGCACCCGTTGAATTCCGCCCCCTCTCGGCTCACTGGTGATCTGCGTCCGAGATCCTGGGCCATTCTGAACGTTAGTTTTTCGGCAAACTGTCCTTTGGAAGAGGGAGGGGTTTGTCGTGAGGAAGCGCCGATTTTCGGTCGAACAGATCGTGGCGGTGGTCAAGCAGGCGGAGATGGGGACGCCGGTAGGCGACCTGATCCGCTAGTTGGGCATTCGGAGCAGACGTTCTACCGCTGGAAGAATCAGCTGGGGATGAGCAGAACAGGTTGCCTCCAATATACAAATCCTGCCCCCGCAACCAGTTTCAAGAAAGTGTCAAAAAAGCGCCGGCATCGAGAGATCGAGCCGGCGTTTTTCTTTTCTGGCGCGCGACGGCTCAGCCGATCCGGCGGTCACCTCGGGGCTGCGCATTGCGCAGAAGTGGCCGGACTCACACCTCACCAGACCCGAGGCGCCTCGATTGCCGAAGCGACCATCAGCGCATCCGCGATCAGCGCCGCATCGCTGCCCGGGCGGCCGCAGAGCATGACACCCAGCGGCAGGCCATTCGTCGAGAGCGACACGGGAAGCGTGGCAATCGGACCGCCCAGGGCGGTGAAGGGGATGATGTAGCGCGGGTCCCCGGTGGGCATCCCTGCCGGTGCCGTATCGGGCGCTGCCGGCACCAGCAGGAGATCCCAGTCGGCCCATGCGGCCCAGCAAGTCTTCTGGGCCTGCTGGATGCGATTGCGTGCGGCCAGGTGATCCTCGTCGGGGATGCGCAAGCCACGCTCGATCGCGGCCAGCCAGCCGGGCGACAAGACTGGCGCGTGCTCGGTGACGAGTTCCCCATGCAGCCGCGACAGCTCGTAATCGAGCACGGCCCTGTGCGCGGCGATCGCGTCGTCTAGCGCCACGGGCGCTGGAGTCCGGCCGATGCGATGCCCCGCGCGAGCGAGGGCCTGCACCGTGCGGTCCAGACTGTCCATCACGGCCGGACTGGCATCGGCAAACAAGGCGTCGTCGACCAGGGCCACGCGCAGGACATTCGGCCGGGCGGGCGCGAGGAAGCGCTGCGCATGCAGCGCCGCGCCGATGGCCGCCACATCGCCGAAGCGGTGACCGAACCAGCCGAGCGTGTCGAAGGCCTGCGCGAGCGGCACCACGCCGTGGGTGCTCATGTTCTGGCCAGTCGGCTTGAACGCCGCGATGCCACAGTAGGCGGCGGGGCGCACCACCGAGCCTGCGGTCTGCGTGCCCAGGCTGGCGGGCACCATGCCGGCCGCGACCGCCGCTGCCGAGCCCGCGCTGGAGCCGCCCGGAGTGTGCCCCGTGTGCCAGGGGTTGCGCGTGGGAGGCACGCCGTCGAAATAGGCGAACTCGGTCGTGTGGGTCTTGCCCAGGATCACCGCGCCCGCGGCACGCAGCGCGCGGACGACATCGGCATCGCGTGCCGCCGGTCCTTGCCCGGTCCGGGCGCGGCTGCCCGCCCGGGTGGGGAAGCCCGCGACGTCGATGACGTCCTTGACGGCCACCGGAATGCCGTGCAGCAGGCTGCGCCGCTCGCCCCGGTTCAGCGAATCGCGGGCGTGCCTTGCCTGCCGCAGCGCGCCCTCGCGATCCACCGATATCCATGCATGCACGTGGGGTTCGGCCTCGTCGATGCGGCGCAGAAGGGACTCGAGGAGCGCCACCGGGTCGGATTCGCCTGCGTCGAATGCGGCCTGGATTCCGGCGATGTCGCCGGGGTCCTGCTGGAACGAGGTGAACGAAGACAAGCGAACTCCTTTCGTCTCGACGCGGTCGAAGAAGAGGATTCCGGGGCGGGGTTCCTTCGGCGATCACACCAGGACATAGGCCGAACGTGCAAGTGCGGGATGTTCGCCGAGCTCGTAGAGTCTCATCACTGGGCTCCCCGCCTGCCGGATGTGGGCAGGATGGTGCAGATGTATTGCGTTTAGCGCTACAATCAACCCGGATTTCGCACGACAGAGAGGCAACGATGCCCGCATCCGCAGACCGCAAGGAATATCCGATCTCGATGCGCCTTCCCGAGGCGGATGTCGCGCTGATCGATCGCGCCGCAAGCTTGCGCGGCCGCTCGCGGACCGATTTCGTGCGCGAAGCCGCGGTGCGCGCGGCCGAGGACGTTGTGATGGAGGCGGCACTGGTCCGCATGAGCCCCGAGGGCTTCGCCGCGTTCATGAACGTGCTTTCGGGGCCGGTCGAGCCGGTTCCCGAGATGGTCGAACTTGCCCGCCGGCCGGCGCCCTGGGAATCGGGCGCTGTCGCCGAGCGGTGAAACGTGGCGATCTCCGCGCCCGAGCCGCTCGCTCCTGCTCATGACCTCTCCGGATTTTCCTGCGGCAAGCCGGCGCTCGATCACTGGCTCCGTACGCACGCATTGTCCAACCAGCGAAAGGGCTTTACGGCCGTCCTGGTCGTTCACGACTCGGGGCGGGTGGTCGGCTACTACGGACTCGCCCCGACGGCGGTGGTGCCAGCGGCGATGCCGCGGTCCATCCGCACCGGACAGCCCCCGGATCCGGTCCCTTGTCTGCTGCTGGGCCAGTTGGCCACGGATGTGTCGTGGGCTGGCAGGGGAATCGGCACGGGTCTGTTGAAGCACGCGCTGGAGCGTAGTGTTCGGGCGGCAGAGCTGATCGGCGGCCGCGCGCTCGTGGTCAAGGCGGTGGACGTGGAGGCGGCACAGTTCTGGCAGCGTCGGGGTTTCCTGCCGTCTCGCGACGATCCGTTCGTGCTGTTCAGGTCCATTGGTGCGATAGCAGCTTCGCTGGCCATGGCGACGTCTTGACCGACGATCCGCCCCCGAGATCCTGGCGTCGGCGCGACGGAGAACCCCTCGTCGTCGACACGCGTAGGCGAAACCGGCAGCCTCCGTTCACCCCGCCGCCATCACCGCACTGAGAAACTGCCGCGTCCGCTCGTTCTTCGGCTCGGCAAAGAGTTCCTCGGGCGGACCCTGCTCGGCGATCTTCCCCTGGTCGAAGAAGCACACCCGGTCGGCGAATTCCCGCGCGAAGCCCATCTGGTGGGTGACCATCAGCATGGTCAGGTCGTGGGCAGCGCCGAGCTCGCGGATCACGTTGAGCACCTCGCCGCACAGCTCGGGGTCCAGCGCCGAGGTCACTTCGTCGAACAGCATCACCCGCGGGCGCATGGCCAGCGCGCGGGCGATCGCCACGCGCTGCTGCTGGCCGCCCGAGAGCTGCGCGGGGTAGTGGTCCAGCTTGTCGGCAAGCCCGACCATCGCGAGCAGCTCGGCGGCGCGGGCGTGGGCCTCGTCGCGGCTGAGCCCCAGCACGGTCATCGGCGCTTCCATGCAGTTCTTCACCGCGCTCATGTGCGGGAACAGGTTGAAGTGCTGGAACACCATGCCCACGTTGGCGCGCATGCGCTTCAGGTGCGCGCGGTCGGCGCGCACGAGTTTGCCGTTGCGCGGCATGTGGGTGAGCGGCTCGCCGTCGATGTAGATCACGCCTTCGTCCACCGGCTCGAGCGTCATCAGCATGCGCAGCACGGTGGTCTTGCCCGAGCCCGAGGGGCCGATGATCGCGACCTTCTCGTTGGCGGCGATATCGAGCTCCAGCGCGTCGAGCACGGTCAGCGGGCCGTAGCGCTTGCTCACCTTGTCGAAGCGGACCATCGGCTGGGCGATGGCGGAAGGGCTTTCGTTCATCGGCGGGCTCCGGCGAGCAGGCTGAACAGCAGGAAGAAGGCGCCGACCAGCGTGATCGGCTCGGTGTACTGGAAGCTCTCCGAGCCCAGGATCTTGGCGGTCTGCATCAGCTCGAGCACCGCGATCGCCGACAGCAGCGGCGTTTCCTTGAACAGCGCGATCAGGTAGTTGCCCAGCGCCGGCACCACCGGCGGGATCGCCTGCGGCAGCACGATGTCCTTGAAGGTGGTCCAGGGCGACAGGTTCAACGCGATCGAGGCCTCCCACTGGCCCCTGGGCACGTTCTCGAGGCCCGAGCGGTAGACCTCGGCGCAGTAGGCGCCGTAGTGCAGGCCCAGCGCCAGCACGCCGGTGCTCATCGCGCTCAGGCTCAGGCCCAGGTCGGGCATCATGTAGTAGAGGACGAAGATCTGGATCAGCAGCGGCGTGGAGCGCACGAACTCGACCACCGCGCCGGTCGCCGTGCGAAGCCACGCCGGCCCCGCCATTCGGCCGATCGCGAAGGCCAGGCCCACCACCAGCGCGAGCAGGAAGCCGGCGAAGGTGACCTGCACCGTCACGATCGAGGCCTCGGCCAGGATCGGCAGGATCTCGAGCGCGTAGTCCCAGTCCCAGATCGCGCTCATGGCCGCCGCGTTCCGTGCTTCATCGTGCGGCGCTCGCGTGGCCCATCGTGCATTCGCTTGCTGCGCATCAGGCGCTCCGCCCGCGCGCCAGGCCGCGCGCGGCGCGCCGTTCCAGCGCCCGCATGCCGGCGGTGATCGCCAGCGAGATCGCCAGGTAGATCAGCAGCACCAGGCCGAAGATCTCGGCGGTGCGAAGCGTGTTCTGGTTGAGCTGCTGGGCCTTGAAGGCCAGGTCGGACAGCGTGATCAGCGACACCAGCGAGGTCGCCTTCAGCAGCTCGATGAACAGGTTGCCCCAGGGTGGAATCATCCGCACGAAGGCCTGCGGCAGCACGATGCGCCGCAGCGCCTGCATTCGATCCATGTTCAGCGCGGTGGCGGCTTCCCACTGGCCGGGGGGCACCGCGCCGATCGCGCCGCGCACCACCTCGGCGCCATAGGCGCCGATGTTGAGCCCCAGCGCCACGATGCCCACGGTGATCGGTGCGAGCGTGACGCCGAAGTGGGGCAGCACGAAGAAGAGCCAGAAGAGCTGCACCAGGGCCGAGGTGCCGCGGAAGGTCTCCACGTAGGCCACCGCCAGCCAGCGCAGCGGGGCCGGGCCGTAGAGACGGGCCAGCGCGGCGACCAGCGCCGCCGCCACCGCGAGCAGCGCGCCGCCGGCCGCCACCTGCAGCGTGACCAGCGTGCCGCGAAGCAGCTCCGGGAGGAACTCGCCTGCGCCGGCGAGCAGCGCCAGCGCGAAACCCGCCGCCAGCGCCGCGGCGACCAGCGCTGCCTTCATTGGCCGGCGCAGTGCTGGGCGGCGGTCTTCTCGGGCAGGTTGGACTTGTCGAAGCCGAAGGGCGCGATCATCGCCAGGTGCTCGTCGCTGCCGATGAACTTCTTCAGCTCCGCGTTCACCGCGTCGCGCAGTTCGGTGTCCTCGGGCCGGAAGCCGAAAGATCCTTCGCCGCGGTAGGACTTGCCCTTGTGGGTGAAGGTGAAGGGCTCGGCCCGCTCGATGCCCTCGTCCTTGGCGGCCAGCTCGCCGGCCGTCAGCGCGGTCAGCGCGGCGGCCGACGCGCGCCCGGCCTTCACCGCCGCGATCGCCGCGGCGAAGTCCGGCACGATCAGCTGCTGCTTGCGGCTCATGCCGGCCATGCGGCCGTGCTCGATCTCGGCGGTGCCGGCCACGAAGGCGATCTTGCGCTTCTTCCGGACGGCGTCGGCATAGTTGCGCAGGCCATCGGGATTGCCGGCCTTCACGATCAGCGCCTCGCCGATCCCGTAGGTCGGGTCGGCGAAGACGATCTGCTTGCAGCGCTTGGGCGTGATGTACATCGAGGCCACGATCGCGTCGAAGCGCCCGGCCTTCAGGCCCGGGATCAGCGCGCCCCATTCGGTCAGCACGCCGTCCACCTTGTCCACGCCGAGCTGCTTCATCACGTGCCGGAACACGGTCGGCGACTCGCCGGTCAGCTCGCCCGAGGAGTCCGCATAGGCGTAGGGCGCCTCGTTGGCAAAGCCCACGCGGATGCTGCCTTCCTTTCGGATGCGCTCCAGCGTGGACTCCGCCTGGGCAAAGCCGGCCGACAGCAGCGAGCCCGCGCCGAGCAGGATCAGCAGGGCCATCGTCGCTCTGCGAATCGCGAATCCGGGTTTCATGGCAGGCACCTCTCGTTGATCGTCGTGTCGTGGGATCGGCGCGGCGGCCAAGCGCCGCGCCGGCCCGCCGCCTCAGCGGCCTTTCGCCAGCTCCGCCGCCGGCGTGAAGTCCTCGCGTTCGGCGATGAAGTTCGGCCGCGGCTCGAGCCCGCAGAAGGGCGCCACCGGCTTGTTCTCCACGCTGTTGTAGACCACGAACAGGTTGCTGCGCGGCATCGGCGTGATGTTCGAGTTCGAGCCGTGCATCACGTTGCACTCGAAGAAGGTCACCGAGCCGGCTGGCCCGATCGGCGCGGCGATGCCGAATTCGTCGACGAGCCTGGTCAGGCTCGCGTCGTCGGGCACGCCGACTTCCTGGCGCTTGAGCGAGGACTTGTAGTTGTCGTCGGGCGTCTCGCCCACGCACGACACGTAGCGCTGGTGCGAGCCGGGCACGATCATCAGCGGCCCGTTGTGCGAGGTGTTGGGCGTGAGCGCGATCGAGCAGCTCACCATGCGCATCGCCGGCACGCCGTCTTCCACGTGCCAGGTCTCGAAGTCCGAGTGCCAGTAGAACTCCTTGCCCCGGAAACCGCCCTTGTAGTTGATGCGGGACTGGTGGATGTAGACCTCGCTGCCCAGCAGCTGGCGGGCGATCGCCACGAGCTTCGGATGGCCGCACAGGCGGCGCAGCACTTCGCTGCTCTTGTGGATCTCGAAGAC
>MEEC01000045.1 GCA_001724315.1 Lautropia sp. SCN 70-15
GACGCGGGGGCTTGCGCGGCCGCCGCCGATGCCTGGACCGGCGACCTGCTGCCCGGCTCGCCCTACGAAGCCTGGGCCGAGGCCCCGCGCGCCCGCCTGCGGGCGCGCCACCTGGAACTGCTACGCGCGAGCGGTCAATGGGAACGGCTGGCCGAAGCGGACCCGGCCGACGAGCCCGCGCACCGGGCGCTGATGCGCCGCGAGCTGGCCGCCGGCAACCGGCCGGCCGCGATCCGCTGGTACTTCCGGCTGCGCCGCGCGCTGCAGCGCGCGCTCGGCGTGCCGCCCGACCGCGAGACCGAAGCGCTCTACGAGGAATGCGTGGCCGGCCTGCATCCGCCGGGGCCGGCCTTCGTCGGCCGGCAGGCGGAGCTGGTGCGCGCAACCGGATGGCTCGCCGCTCCCGAACGCGAGCGCGTCGGCGGCCTGCTCGTGCGCGGCCCCGGCGGCATCGGCAAGAGCGCGTTCTGCGCCCAGCTTGCCGGCCTCGCGCGCGATCGGGGCTGGACCGTGCTCGAGGTCGACGCCGGCCAGGCCCGATCCCCCTACGCAGTGACCGCCGCTGTGATCGAGCGCCTGCTGCTCGACGACCGATCGCTGCTCGACCGGATCGGCGCCCCGGCCCGCTCGGTGCTGGCGATGCTCTCCGACCTCGCCGCCCCCGCGGCCGCCCTGCCGGGGCCGCTGGGACGGCACCAGGTGATCGGCGCGTTCCGGCGGCTGCTGCTGGCCGCGTCCCGGGGCGGGCCGGTCGCGCTGCTCGTCGACGACGCCCACCTGGTCGACGAGGCCGACGCCGACCTGCTGCTGCAGCTGGCGGTGACCGGCCGGCCGGTCCACGTCGTGCTCGCCCTGCGCCAGCCTGCACCGGCCCCGAACCCGGCGCTGGCGGCCGGCATGGCGCGGCTGCTCCGGGGCCGTCACCTCGAGGCGATCGACCTCGGCCCGCTCGGCGAGGACGAGACCGCCGAGCTGCTCGCGCAGGCCACACGCCGGCCGCTCGCCGACGCGCTGACGCAGCGCCTCCTCGGGTTGGCCGAGGGCAATCCGTTCGCCGCGATCGAGCTGGCGCGTTGCGCCGATGCCGGCACCCGGCTGCCCGAGAGCGCCCGCGAGGCGATCGCCGAGCGGCTGTGCGACGTGAACGAGGAATCGATGCCGCTCCTCGAGCGGCTGGCGCTGGTCTCGGACGCCTTCGACACAAGCACGGCGGCAGCGCTGGCCGACGGCGACGAAGCGCGCGCCGGCGCGCTGCTCGACGCCGCGATCGAGGCCGGCGTGCTGGTCGTGTCGGGCATGCAGTACCGTTTCCGGCAGGAGCTCTTGCGCCAGGCGCTGGTCGAGCGGGTGCCGCCGCACCGGCGGCTCCGCATCCACCGCGAGGCGGCCCGGCAACTGGCCGAGCACGGCGCGCCGCCGGGGCTCGTTGCCCGGCAGTGGCTGGCCGGCGGCAGCCCCGCCGAGGCCGCCCCCCGTCTGCTCGCGGCAGCGCGCGATGCGGTCCGGCTGGCCGCCTACGGCGACGTGCTCAGGCACCTCGAGCCGCTGTTGGAATTCGATCCCGGCCACGCCGAAGCGCTCCGGATGCGGGCCGAAGCGCTCGAGGCGGTCGGCGACCCGGCCGCGGTGGCGGCCTACCGGGCGGCCGCCGACGCGGCCGGCGGACAGGACTGGCACGAGCTGCGCGCCAAGGGCGCGCTGGCGCAGGTCAAGCAGGGCGACCCGGCGGGTGGTCTCGCGGCGCTCGAAGGCGTGCATCCGGTCACCGTCGAGGGCAGGCTGTGCGAAGCGCTCGCCTACAGCGGCGCCGCGGCCCTTGGCTTCGGCGACCCGGCCGTCGGCACCCGAAAGGCGGCCGCCGCGCGCAGGCTGGCGCTGGAAAGCGGCGACACCGCTTCGATCGTGGTGGCCTCGTGGGCGCAGGCCGCAGCCGCCCACGCGCGCGGCGAGCTGCACGGCAGCGTGTGGGCCGACCTGATGGAAACGCGCGACGTGCCGGGGCTGGCGGTGCGCGTGTTCGACAGCCACCTGTGCATGACGCAGCGCTTCCTGTACGGCGCGAGCCCCTACCCGAAGGTGATCGAGTTCGCCGACGCGATCGCCGACGAGGCGCGTCGCCTCGGCGCGGCCCGCGGCCAGGCCTTCGGGGTGACGCTGCGCGGCGAGGCGGAGCTGCTGGCCGGCGAGCTCGACGCCGCCGACGAGCACCTGAAGCTCGGCGGCGCGCTGCACAGGCGCTTCGGCGGCGCGGTCGGCGAGGCGCTGTCGCTGCAGCGGCGCGCGGAACTCGCGCTGGAGCGCGGCCGGCGGGACGAAGCCGCCGACCTGCTCGACGAGGCGCTCGACCTGGCCCGGCAGACCGACATCGGCTTCCACCTGTTCGACCGGATCTACGGCACCCGCCTGCGCCTGGCGCCCGACCCCGAGGCTGGCCTGGCCGCCCTGGAAGACGCGCAGCAGTCGGTGCGCGGCCTGCTGGAGACCTGCCCGGGCTGCCGGATCACCTTCGCGGTGCCGGCGGCGATCGCCGCGGCGCGGGGCGGGCAACTCGAGTTCGCCGAGCGCTACGGCGAGTCCTGCGAGTACCTGGCCAACGTGGTCATGCGGCTGCCCGCCTGGCACGCGGCGCTCGAGGAAGTGCGAGGGCACATGGCGCGGGCAAGGGGGCAGGACGCCGCCGTCGCGGCGCGGCACTTCGCCGCCGCGGCCCGGGGCTTCAGGGCGGCCGGGCACCGGCTCGACGCCCGCCGCTGCGACACGCTGGCGACCGGCCCACGGTAACGCGCCGCCGGTATCGCGCGGGGACCATTCACGCCCTCGCGGGCAGCACCGACCACTCCGGCTCCTCGAACTCGCCGATCACCGTGATCTCGCAGTGCCTCGCGTGCTTGTCGAGGATCGCGCGCACGATCTCGCTGCCGCGATCGTCCTTGGCGTCGCGATGGGCCTTCGACTCCCAGGTCGCGATCGCGAGCAGCGTGTCGGGCTCGCCTATCTTGCGGTGCAGATAGGTGCCGCGCGCGCCGGGCGTCTGCTGGATGATCTCGCTGGCCCGCACCCAGCCCTCGGCGTATTCCTCGACCGTGTAGCCGGGCTTCATGCGCACTTCGAAGATGAACTTCATGCCGACCTCCGCATGGATCTGCGCAGTCTGGCACGGATGCGCAATACCGGGGCGCTAGCTGGCGGCCCGGCCCTGAGGCGCGCAGCGTGTCACTCGAAGCGGTTGCTCAGCGTCCCGATCCCGTCGATCTCGATCCGCACCACGTCGCCGGTCTTCAGCCAGCTCGGCGGGGTCAGGCCCATGCCCACGCCGGCGGGCGTACCGGTCGCGATCACGTCGCCCGGGTAGAGCGTGATGCCGCGCGACACGGTCTCGATCAGCGTGGGAATGTCGAAGATCAGGTCGGTGGTGCGCGCGTCCTGGCGCAGCTCGTCGTTGACCCAGCAGCGCACGCGCGTGTCGGTGCCGTCGAGCTCGTCGGCGGTCACGATCCACGGCCCCATCGGGCAGAAGGTGTCGAAGCTCTTGCCCATGTCCCACTGCTGGTGGCGCATCTGCACGTCGCGCGCGGTCACGTCGTTGACGATGGTCCAGCCGAACACGTGCGACAGCGCGTCGGCGCGCGAGATGTTCTTGCCGCCCTTGCCGATCACCAGCGCGAGCTCGGCCTCGTAGTCGATCTGCGAGGACACCGCGGCGCCCGGCAGTCGGACGGTCTCGCCGTTGGCGATCACGCACTCGGGCACCTTGGTGAACACGATCGGCCACTGGTCGACGGCCTTGGCGCTGTCCTTGAACACGGTTTCGCGCAGCTCCTTCGCGTGCGCGTGATAGTTGCGCCCGACGCACCAGAGGTTGCGGAACGGGCGCGGCAGCGGCGCCTCGAGCTTCACGTCGCTCAGGGGCGCGACGGCCCCGGTGGCCATCGGCATGCGCGCGCCGGTGGCCGCGCGCTCGATCAGCGGCTGCGCGCCACGCGAGGCGTCGTCGAGCTCGAAGGCGGTGACGGTGCGGCCGTCGGCCGACACCTGGCCGACGTGGCGGCGGCCCTGGTACTGGTAGGTGGCGATGCGCATGGCGGGTTCCTGTTGGCTGCTTCGGGGGCCGAGGAACGAATGCTACCCGAGCCGCGGGCGACTCACGGACGGCGCCATGTGCGACTCACTGACGGATGTCGGCCCAGCCGGCCCCGGTCAGGCCGCGCAACTGCCCGGGCGCCAGCGGAAACACCGAGAAGGGCGTGCCGCCGGCCGCCCACACGGTCTCGAATCGCTGCAGGTCCTCGTCGAGCAGCAGCTTGACCGGCTGCGCATGCCCGATCGGCGCCACGCCCCCGATCGCGTAGCCGGTCGCCTCGCGCACGAAGTCGGCATCGGCCCGGCCGAGCGGCTCGCCGACCAGTGCGGCCACCTTGGCTTCGCTGACCCGGTTGTCCCCGCTGGCCACGACCACGACCGCCTGGCCGCTCTGCCTGCCGCGGAACACGATCGACTTGGCGATCTCGGCCACCGAGCAGCCGATCGCGGCGGCGGCTTCGGCGCTGGTGCGGGTGGGCTGCTCGAACTCGACGACGCAGGCGTCGATGCCGGCTTCGCGCAGGAGCCGGGCGGTGCGCAGTGCGGTGGGGTGCTGGGCGGGTTTCATTGCGCGCTCGCCGGGCTCCAGCCGTCGGTCAGCGTCTGCATGAAGGCCACGATGTCGTCGACTTCCTTCGAAGTGAGCCGCAGATTGCCCAGCTCTTCCGTGTTCACGTTCGCCACCATCTCGGGCCGCGGCCAGCAGCCGAGCCGCAGCGCATCGGCCTCGGATACCAGGGCGTCCTTGCAGCGCGGCTTGAGGTCGCGGGTGTTGTAGAAGTCGACCACGCCGCGCAGCGTCTCGAAGTAGCCGTTGTGCATGTAGGGCGCGGTGAGCGCCACGTTGCGCACGGTGGGCACCTTGAACTTGCCGTACTCGCCGGCCTTGCCGACCACGCCGCCCAGCCCGAGGTCGACATGGGCCTCGCCGGCCGGGTTGTGCGCGGCAGCCAGTCGGTAGAAGGGGTTGGCCGGGTTCTTCGGCACCCCGAGATTGTCGTAGGTGAAGTCGGTGCCGAGGCCGCCCCGGCCGTCCGGGCCCTTCGCGATCGGGTGGCAGGCCGCGCAGTTGCCCTTGTCCTCGCGCTCGAAGAGCGCCAGGCCCCGGCGCTCCTGCGCGGTCAGCCGGGCGCGCCCGGCCAGCCAGGCGTCGTACTTCGACGAGAAGGGGCTGAACACCGGCGTGCGCTCCCACGCGGCGATCGCCTCGGCAATCCGCTCGTAGGCCTGCTCCGGGTCGGCCAGGGCGCTCGCGCCGAACACCTCGGCGAAGAGCGGCGCATACGGCGCCGCCCGGACTTTCTCCACCACCTGCGCGGCATGCGAGTTGGCCATCTCCAGCGGGTTCAGGAAGGGCCCCTTGGCCTGCTCCTCGAGCGTTGCGGCGCGGCCGTCCCAGAACTGGCCGCCCACGTAGTGCTCCTCGGTCTCGTCGAAGTGGAACTTCGGGCTGAAGGCCATGTAGGCGGCCGAAGGCGTGTTGCGGTCGCCGAACAGGCCGGCGCGCACGCCCTTCGAGGTCGGCGCGCTGCGATCCGGATCGGCGAAGCCGGCGCCCAGGCCGTGGCAGGTGGCGCAGGCCTGTCCGGGCGGATCCGACAGGTTGAGGTCCTCGAACAGCAGCTTGCCCAGCCGCTCCGTCGGTGTTGCCGCCCGCAGCACCGTCGACTCGGCCGCCTTCAGGTTCTCGACATGCCCGACCTGGCCGACGACGGCCGTGGCGGCCAGGGCGATCGCCGCGCCAATGAGTGCGTACCTCGGCACCTGCATTCTCCGATATTCCCCGATTTCAGGCCTGCCAGACGCCGTACCCCGCCTCGCGCAGGGCCACGGCCAGCTCGACCTCCATCTCGCGCGCCGCCTCGTAGGGCATCGGATTGTAGACCTCGTAGAGTTCGGGCAGCAGCCGCAGGCCGTACTCGGTCACGAAACGATTCGCCTTGATGCCGGCCTTGTGGCGATCGAACCGCCGGTCCGGGTCGAGCCCGGTCATGCCCACGTAGACGCAGGGCATGCCGGGGCGGTAGGCCGGGTTGGCCTTGCGGAAGCGGGGCTCGTCGAGGACGCGCAAGGACAGCGCGACCACGTAGACGTGGTGGTGGTGCCGGGGTTCGCGACGGGAGGCCATCTTCGATGCCGGTGCGGCTCGCCAGATTGCCACAGCTTGACATTCGTTTATCTTTCTATAAACGCGGGCCTGGTCGGCGCCGAGCGCGACGGCCGCAACCTGATCTACCGCCCCTCGCTCGACCGGATGGACGGGCTGCTCGCCTACCTGACCGACCACTGCTGCCAGGGGCGGCCCTGCGGGCCCGTCGCCGCGCGGCGTCGAGCCCACTGTTGAACCGGAGCCGATCATGAAACGCTTCCACGTCCATCTTCACGTCGACGATCTCGGCAAGAGCATCGCCTTCTACTCGAAGCTGTTCGCCGCCGAGCCGGCCCGCGTCGAGTCCGACTACGCCAAGTGGATGCTCGACGACCCGGCCGTGAACTTCGCGATCTCGACGCGCGGCGCGCAGCCCGGCATCGACCACCTCGGCTTCCAGACCGACGACGCGGCCGAGCTCGCCGGCATGAAGGCCCGCGCCGAAGCCGCCGACATGGCGCTGCTCGACGAGGGCACGACCACCTGCTGCTACGCGCGCAGCGAAAAGCACTGGGTGACCGACCCGCAGGGCATCGCCTGGGAGCACTTCCACACGCTGGGCGACATCCCCGTGTTCCGGCAGGTCGACGACGCGCCGGCTGCCTGCTGCACGCCGGCGCCCGCCGGCAAGCAGGTTGCCGCGCCGGCCAAGGCCTCGGCCAGTTCCTGCTGCTGAGGCAAGGCGACCGCCGAGGGCATGGGTCTCTTCGAACGCTACCTGAGCGTCTGGGTCGCTCTCGGCATCGTCGCCGGCGTCGGGCTCGGCCTGCTCGCGCCTGGCGCCTTCCACGCGATCGCCGCGCTGGAGCTCGCCCACGTCAACCTGGTCGTGGCCGTCCTCATCTGGGTGATGATCTACCCGATGATGATCCAGATCGACTGGGGCGCGGTGAAGGATGTCGGCAAGCGCCCCGGCGGGCTCGCGCTCACGCTGGTCGTCAACTGGCTGATCAAGCCCTTCACGATGGCGGCGCTCGGCGTGCTGTTCTTCCAGCACCTGTTCGCGCCCTGGGTCGATCCCGCATCGGCCAGCGAATACATCGCCGGCATGATCCTGCTCGGCGTCGCCCCCTGCACCGCGATGGTCTTCGTCTGGAGCCAGCTGGTGAAGGGCGACGCCAACTACACGCTGGTGCAGGTCTCGGTGAACGACCTGATCATGATCTTCGCGTTCGCGCCGATCGCGGCCTTCCTGCTGGGCGTCACGAAGATCACCGTGCCCTGGGAAACGCTGCTGCTGTCCACGGTGCTCTACGTGGTGCTGCCGCTGCTCGCCGGCATGGCAACCCGCCGCGTGCTGTCGCGCCGCTCGCCGCGCGCGGTGGCCGCCTTCGTCGCGCGGCTCAAGCCCTGGTCGGTGGTCGGGCTGATCGCCACCGTGGTGCTGCTCTTCGGCTTCCAGGCCGGCACGATCGTGGCCAGGCCCCTGGTCATCGCGATGATCGCGGTGCCGCTCGTCATCCAGACCTACGGGATCTTCGCGGTGGGCTGGGCCGGCGCCCGGCTGCTGAAGCTGCCGCACGAGATCGCCGGGCCCGCCTGCCTGATCGGCACCTCGAACTTCTTCGAGCTGGCGGTGGCGGTGGCGATCTCGCTGTTCGGGCTCGATTCCGGCGCGGCGCTGGCCACCGTCGTCGGCGTTCTGGTCGAGGTGCCGGTGATGCTGTCGCTGGTCTGGGTGGTCAACCGGCTCGCACGCCGGCGCTGACCACCGGCCGAACCGATGCAAAATGGCAGGTGTCGTCCAGCCCCGAGACCTTGCACCGTGCGCGAAATCACCGGCCACACCCGCATCTACGGCATCCTCGCCGACCCCATTCACCATGTGAAGGCGCCGCAGCTGATGAACCCGGTGTTCGAGGCGCAGGGCTTCGACGGGGTCATGGTGCCGATCCACGTGAAGCCCGAGGACCTCGGCACGGTGCTGGCCGGGCTGCGCGCGCAGCAGAACTTCGGCGGCTTCGTGGCCACCGTCCCGCACAAGCAGGCGATGGTCGCGCACTGCGACGAGCTGACCGACGCGGCCCGCGCGATCGGCGCGGTCAACATCGTGCAGCGCCTGCCCGACGGCCGGCTGCGCGGCGGCATGCTCGACGGCGACGGCTTCGTGGCCGGCCTGCGCAGCCACGGCATCGAGCCGGCGGGCCGCAGCGCCTACCTGGCCGGAGCGGGCGGCGCGGCCAGCGCGATCGCCTGGGCGCTGGCGGTGGCCGGCGTGTCGCGGCTCACCGTCTGGAACCGCACCGCCTCGAAGGCGCGCGAACTGCTCGAGCGGGTGGCGCAGGCCCGACCGGGCCTCGAGACCGCGGTCGGCTCGGCCGACCCCTCCGGCCACGACCTGGTCGTCAATGCCACCTCGCTGGGCCTGCGCGAGGACGACCCGCTGCCCTTCGACGCAGCCAGGCTGCAGCCCGGCCAGACGGTCGCCGAGATCATCATGCAGCCCGAGGAGACCGCGCTGCTGAAGGCCGCGAAGGCACGCGACTGCCGGATCCAGTACGGCAAGCCGATGCTGGCCTGCCAGATCGAGCTGATGGCCGCCTTCATGGGCGCGCCGATCGTTCCGGGCCGCGGCTGAACAAACGAGCACTCATGGACAGCTTCGACTACGTGATCGTCGGCGGCGGCGCCGCCGGCTGCATCCTCGCCAACCGCCTGACCGAGTCCGGGCGCCACAAGGTGCTGCTGCTCGAAGCGGGCGGCGAGCCCAGGAACTTCTGGATTCCGATCCCGGCCGGCTTCGCCAAGCTGATGCGCGGGCGCGAGTTCAACTGGGGCTTCCAGACCGAGCCCGAGGAGAACACGCGCTACCGTGTCATCGCGGTGCCGCGCGGCAGGGGCCTGGGCGGCTCCACGCTGATCAACGGCATGATCTACGTGCGCGGCCAGCCCGGCGACTTCGACGCCTGGGAGCAGGCCGGGGCGCGCGGCTGGGGCGCGGCGGCGGTGGAACCGTACTTCCGCAAGCTCGAGGATTACGCACCCGGCGGACCGAAGCGCGGCCACGGCGGCCCGATGCGGCTGCACCGGGTCAGCGAGCGCTTCCAGATCGCCGACGCCTTCCTGGAGGCCGCCCAGCAGGACGGCCAGCCGCTGAACGAGGACTACAACGACGAGCGCCAGGACGGCGTCGGCTGGTACCAGGTGCTGCAGCACGGCGGCCGGCGCTGGAGCACCTACGACGGCTACCTGAAACCCGCGCGCAGCCGCCCGAACCTGAGGATCGAGACCGGCGCGCACGTGCTGCGGGTCGAGCTCGACGGCGCCCGCTGCACCGGCGTGACCTTTCGGCAGGCCGGCCGCGAGGTCACGGTCCAGGCCGGCATCGAGGTGATCATGGCCGCCGGCAGCGTGCAGACGCCGCAGATCCTCGAGCTCTCCGGCATCGGCAGCCCCGCGGTGCTGCAGCCGCTGGGACTCCCGGTGCGGCACGCACTCGAAGGCGTGGGCGAGAACTACATCGACCACTTCTGCACCCGGATGAACTGGCGGCTGAAGGACACGATCACGCTGAACGAGATGGCGCGCGGCTGGCGGCTCGCACGGGCGGTGGCGCAGTACTTCGCCACGCGCACCGGCATCCTGACCCTGGGCACCGGGCTGGTGCACGGCTTCGTGCGAACCCGGCCCGAACTGGCCACGCCCGACGCGCAGTACTTCTTCATGCACGCCACCTACGCCAATGCGGCCGAACGCATCCTCGACAAGGTGCCCGGCATGACGATCGGCGTCGCGCAACTGCGGCCGGAGTCGACGGGCAGCATCCACGTCCGCTCGGCCGATCCGTTCGAAGGCCCTGCGATCCGGCCGAACTTCCTCGCCACCGAGACCGACCGCCAGTGCCTGGTCGACGCGATGAAGATCGCCCGGCGCATCGTCGGGCAGCCGGCGCTGGCGCCCTACGTGGACCTCGAGACCGCGCCGGGCCCGCAGGTGAAGACCGACGACGAGTGGCTGGAGTTCGGCCGCATCAACGGCCAGACCATCTACCACCCGATCGGCACCTGCCGGATGGGCGAGGACGAGCGCGCGGTGGTGGATCCGCGGCTCAAGCTGCGCGGCATCGCGGGCCTGCGCGTGGCCGATGCCTCGGTGATGCCGTCGATGGTGTCGGGCAACACCCAGGCGGCGGTGATGATGGTGGCCGAAAAGGCGGCCGACCTGATCCTGGAAGACGCGCGAAGCGCCTGAGCGCGTGCGGCGCCGTCCCTCCGACCGTTCCGTCTCGCCAGGCTCAGTCCCGGCGCCGCAGCAATCTCACCAGCATCGGCCGCGTGAACCGCGCCCCGTCCGGCCCGCAGTGCGGCTCGAACTCGGCGCGCACTTCGGCGAGCTTCGCGTCGTCGATGCGATGGTCGGCGAAGGTCGGGCGCATCATCCGCTGCTCGAAATCGGCGAAGTCGCGGTAGCTCACCGGCATCTCGAATCGGCGCTCCGCGACCTGCTCCCACGCACCTGTGCGCAGCGCCTCGTCGAGCGCGGCCTGGGCCGCCGCGCGCACCGTGCCCTCGTCGTTGAACAGCCGGACGATCTCGTTCAGCGCGCCGGCGTACACCGGCTCGGAGGAATAGAGATGGCCGCCCGGACGCAGCACCCGCGCGACCTCGCCCAGGGCCCGGGCCATCGAGGCCATGGGCACGTGGTGCAGCGACTTCAGCATCAACGCCAGATCGAAGCTCGCGTCCGGAAACGGGATCGCCTCGGCGCCCGCGGCCACGAAGCGCAGGCGCTCGCGCGGGGCAGCCAGGTTCTTCGCGTGCTGCCGCGCATCCACCTCGAGGCCGGTGACCTGCGCGTCGTGATAGCGATCGAGCAGCTGCCGGGCGAGACGTGCGGCGCCGCATCCCAGCTCGATGATGTCCTGGCCGGCCAGCGGCACCAGGTCGGCGAGCACGGAGAGTTCGTCGGTGACGATCATGGCGCGATTCAGGATCGCCCCTGCCGGCGCAGCACCGCGTGCTGCTTGGTAGGCGCCGAATCGCCCACGTCGACTTCCCCGATCAGGCCGTCGAGCGCCAGGATGATCCGCCTGAGCAATTCGCTGCCGTCGCCGCCGCCCGGCATTCCTTCCTCGGTGGCGACCTCGACCTCGGATGCGTCGTACTCCCACAGCCTGAGGATCTCGATCTTCTGCTCCCTGGACAGGGCATGGTGCTGCGCGACCGCCTCCGGCGAGGCGAAGACCGCGGCCGGGTCCCGCAGCGCGGCTTCCATATCGATCGGTTCGCTGTTCACGTTGCCTCCGTGGATTTCATGACCTGCCTCGGATCGGTTCTGTCCCAGGCCACGCCAGGGTAAACCCTGGCTCCGATTGCGCACTGGACATCCTGAATGAGGCGTGTCTACTTCCTTCTGCCCGATGCCCGAGCACGTCGAGCGGCGGGACATCCAGTTCAGCGATACTGCCTCAGGTACTTCCACTCGAAGCCGCGCTTGGCCCAGTGGAAGAGCCGCAGCGGCGGCAGCAGCAGGTTCTTCTGCGGCGTGCGCCAGACCAGCGTGCCCTGGTCGATCGAGTCCACGATGCACATCAGCTCGACCTGGAAGGTTTCGCTCGACGGCTTGCCGGCCAGGTCGCCCAGCAGATTGGCAGCCGCCGCGGTGGCCTGAAGGTCGGCCATGTGCGCCTGCTTGGGCATCCAGTCCGGCCCCGGGAAGCTGCCCGAATCGCCGGCCACGTAGACCTTGTCGAATCCGGGCACGCGGCAGTGCGCGTCGGCCTGTATGAGCCCGCCGGCCGAGCGCGGCAGCTCGGTGGCGTCGAACCAGGCGTTGCCGGTCATGCCCGGCATGAACAGGATCAGTTCGGCGGAAAACTCGCCGCCCTCGGTGACCACCTTGTCCGCCTCGAAGCGCTGCATCTTGTGGCCGAGGTGGGTGCGGATGCCGCGCCGCGCCATCTCGGCAAGCAGGAACTTCACCGCCTTCGGGCCCAGTCGGTTGCCGGGCTCCTTCGACGGATTGAAGAACACCAGCTCGAAGCGATCGCGCCGGCCTTCGCGCCGCAGCTGCTGGTCGATGCCGAACAGGAACTCGAACATCGGCCCGCCGCGCATCGCGCTGGGCTCGTTCGGGTTGCCGGCGAAGCCGACCGCGATCGTGCCGCCCTGCAACTCCCGGAGCCGGTCGCGGATCTTCTCGGCCGCCGCGATGCCTTCGCAGGGCGTGATCGCGTGCTCGATGCCCGGCAGCTTCTTGATGAAGCGGCCGCCGGTGGCGATGACCAGCGCGTCGTTGGCCAGGTCGCCCGCGGTGGTCTTCACCATGCGGCCGCCGTCGGCCAGGCCGGTGACTTCGGCGGCATGAAATCGCACCCCTTGCCGCTTCAGGAAGCCGTCGAGGGGAATGACGAGGTCTTCGCGCTTGCGCAGCCCGCTTGGAATCCAGATGATTCCGGGCAGGTAGTGCAACTCTGCGCGCGGCGCGACCAGCGTGATCTCGACCCCGGGATCGCGCTTGCGCAGCTCCCGGATCGTGGACAGGCCAGCGAAGCCTGCGCCCAGGATGGCGATGCTGGCGGGGCGATTGCTCATGGGCCTTCGGTTCTCCATGGGGCAGGAATGACACAATGACGGCCTTCCGGTCGTGCCGGCACAGCGCCGTCGGCGCAGGCGTCATTCTGCGCCGTGCCGGCCCGCCCGAGTGCTTCCCGCCGTGCTTGCGTTTGCGCGATTCCTGCCCATGATCACGAAACCCCTCAATGCCGCATCGCGATCGCTCGCCTGGCTGGCGGTGTCGGCGGCCGCGCTGCTCGCGGGCTGCGCGATCGACCAGCGCCTGCCCGAGCCGGTGCCGCCGCGCCCCGAGGAAGTCCGCGCGCTGATCGCGAACCTGATGCCGGCCTCGGTCGGCGACCGCGCCGGCTGGGCCACCGACGTCTACGCGGCGCTGACCAGTCTCGGAATCCCCGCCAGCCTTCCGAACATCTGCGCGGTGCTGGCGATCACCGAACAGGAATCGAGCTAGCGCGCCGATCCGGCGGTGCCGAACCTGGGCCGGATCGCACGCGAGGAGATCGACCGCCGCGCCGATCGCATCGGCATCCCGAAGTTCGCGGTGAACGCCGCGCTCGGGCTCTCGTCTCCCACGGGCAAGAGCTATGCGGAGCGGATCGCCGCGGCCCGGACCGAGAAGGAACTGAGCCGCGTCTTCGAGGACTTCATCGACATGGCGCCAATGGGCAAGCGGCTCTTCGGCAGCTGGAACCCGGTGCGCACCGGCGGCCCGATGCAGGTGAGCATCGCCTTCGCCGAGCAGCACGCGGGCGCGCGCGGCTATCCCTACCCGCTGACCGGATCGATCCGCGACGAGGTCTTCACCCGGCGCGGCGGGCTGTATTTCGGCACCGCCCACTTGCTCGACTATCCCGCCGCCTACGACAGCCACCGCTACCGCTTCGCGGACTTCAACGCCGGCCGCTACG
>MEEC01000046.1 GCA_001724315.1 Lautropia sp. SCN 70-15
TCTCGCCGGCGTCGATGTGCTGCCCTGGGAGCCCGCCGGGAGCGGGTAGGCCCGCAGGTGCTGCGGGGCTCTCAGACCCCCAGCAGCTCCACCTCGAACAACAAGGTTGCGTTCGGCGGAATCACCCCGCCCGCCCCGCGCGCGCCATAGCCCAGGTCGGCCGGGATCACCAGCATCCGAGTGCCGCCCACCTTCATGCCCTGCACGCCTTCGTCCCAGCCGCGGATCACGTGGCCGGCGCCCAGCGGGAACACGAAGGGCTGGCCGCGGTCCTTGCTGGAGTCGAACTTGGCGCCGGCCTGGCCGTTCTCGTAGAGCCAGCCGGTGTAGTGGACGCTGACGCGGTCGCCGGCGCGGGCTTCGTCGCCGCTGCCGATCACGGTGTCGTTGAACTGCAGGCCGGAGGGGGTGGTGGTGTAGCTCATCGTGTCGATTCCTTTTGGTTTGTTCAGTTCCGATTGGAACCTTGCGCGGATCGCTTCGATCCGGGCGCGGTTCACGCCGAAGTCCTTGCGGCCGAGCCGGGAGCCCGATCGTACATGGATGACGCCTGCCCCTTCGTCGAGCAGGAATTCCACGTCGTCCACGAAGCGCAGCCAGCGGCTGGTGTACTCGGCGTACAGGTAGCCGGGGCGGCGCTCGACGATGGCCGCGGCCGGATCGGCCGCTACGATCGCCGCCAGTCGAGTGAAGGCCGCGTGCGGTTCGGGGCCGGCTGCCAGCGGCGCGATCCGGTGGTAGTCACTGCTGGCGAAGCTGCTGACCGCATTCCAGAGTTCCTCGCGCACCGGCGCCAGCTGGCCGTCGGCCGGGCCGAGGCCGGCGGGGCGCTTGCCGGAGAGCAGGCCCATCTGGGTGGCGAGGACCGAGGCGGCGGCCAGGAGCGCGAGCGAGGCGAGGAGACGACGACGGCGCATCGGCCCTCGATCACTTCGCCTTGCGCAGCCGCTTGATCAGGCTCGAGGTGTCCCAGCGGCCGCCGCCCATGCGCTGCACGTCGCCGTAGAACTGGTCGATCAGCGCGGTGGCCGGCAGCGGCGCGCCGTTGCGCTTGGCTTCGTCCAGGCACATGCCCAGGTCCTTGCGCATCCAGTCCACCGCGAAGCCGAAGTCGAACTTGTCGTCGACCATGGTGCTGCCGCGGTTGTCCATCTGCCAGGAGCCGGCCGCGCCCTTGTTGATCACGTCGAGCACCAGCTTCATGTCCAGGCCGGCGGCCAGGCCGAAGTTGATGCCCTCGGACAGGCCCTGCACCAGGCCGGCGATGCAGATCTGGTTGACCATCTTGGCCAGCTGGCCGGCGCCCGGCGCGCCCACCAGCGTGAACGCGCGCGAGTAGGCCATGCCCACCGGTTTCACCCGGTCGAAGTCCGCCTGCTCGCCGCCGCACATGACGGTGAGCACGCCGTTGACCGCGCCCGCCTGGCCGCCGGACACCGGCGCGTCCACGAAGGCCACGCCCTTGTGTTTGCCGGTCTCGAACAGTTCGCGAGCCACCTCGGCCGAGGCGGTGGTGTGGTCCACGAACACCGCGCCGGCCTTCATGCCGGCGAAGGCGCCGTGCTCGCCCAGCACCACCGAGCGCAGGTCGTCGTCGTTGCCCACGCAGCAGAACACGATGTCGGCGTCGTGTGCCGCCTGCCGCGGCGTGGGGGCCGACTTGCCGCCGTACTCGGCGGCCCACTGGTCGGCCTTGGCCGAGGTGCGGTTGTAGACGGTCACGTCGTGGCCGGCCTTCTTCAGGTGGCCGGCCATCGGATAGCCCATCACGCCCAGGCCGAGGAAGGCGACCTTGTGCGGGGTGACCGCGTCGTAGCTGCGTTGGTTCATGTTCTTTTCTCCTCTGACTGAATCAGTAGCCCACCGCCGCGCCGTCGCGCCGGCTGTCGCTGGCCGCCACGTAGCCGTCTTCCATGTCGTCGGTCAGGCGCCAGATGAACTGGCCCGAGCCGAAGTCCATGTACGGGTCGTTGATCTTCTTGACCGAGTGGCCGCGCGCCTGCAGCGCCTCGACGACCTCTGGCTCCATCGTGTCCTCGATGTCGACGGTGAGCCCGGTGTGGACCTTCCAGCGAGGCGCGTCGCAAGCGGCCTGCGGATGCTGCTTCGCGTCGAGCATGCGCGACAGGGTCTGCATGTGGCCCTGCGGTTGCATGTTGCCGCCCATCACGCCGTAGCTCATCTGCGGCTTGCCGTCCTTCATCAGGAAGGCGGGGATGATGGTCTGGAAGGGCCGCTTGCCGGGCGCCACGCAGTTCGGGTGCTTGGGATCCAGCACGAAGCCGTGGCCGCGGTTCTGCAGCGACACGCCGATCTCGGGCACCACCACGCCGGAGCCGAAGCCCATGTAGTTGGACTGGATGAAGGAGATCATCATCCCGCTCTCGTCGGCGGCGCTCAGGTAGATCGTGCCGCCGCTCGGCGGCATGCCGTGCTTGAAGTCGGTGGCGCGGTCGCGCGAGATCAGCGAGGCGCGGTGCTTCAGGTAGCCGTCGTCGAGCAGGTGCTCGGGCGTGACCTCGGTCATGTGGCGGATGTCGGCCACCCAGCGATACACGTCGGCGAAGGCCAGCTTCATCGCCTCGATCTGCAGGTGCCGGCACTCGGCCGAGTCCGGGTCCATGTTCGGCAGGTCGAAGTGCGACAGCATGCCCAGCGCCATCAGCGCGGCGATGCCCTGGCCGTTGGGCGGGATCTCGTGCAGCGTGTAGCCGCGGTAGTCCTTGGCGATGGTGCCGCACCAGTCGGGCGCGTAGCCGCGCAGGTCGGCCAGCGTCATCGCGCCGCCGTGCTGGTTCGACCAGGCCACCAGCTTCTCGGCGGTCTCGCCCTCGTAGTAGTCGCGGCCCTTGCTCTCGGCGATGCGCCGCAGCGTGGCGGCCGCGCCCTCGAGCACGAAGCGCTCGCCGATCGCCGGCGCGCGCCCCTTGGGCATGAAGACCTCGGCGAAGCCCGGCTGGTCCTTCAGGATGGGAACCTGCGCGGCCCACTTGCGTTGGACGATGGGCGTCATGCCGTAGCCGCGTTCGGCCAGCTCGATCGCCGGCTGCATCAGGTCGGCGAAGGGCAGCTTGCCGAACTTCTCGTGCAGCGCCGCCCAGCCGGCGATCACGCCGGGAATGGTGACGGTGTCCCAGCCGCGCACCGGCATCTTCTCGCCGTGCTTGCGCTTGAAGTAGTCGAGGTCCCAGGCCGCCGGCGCGGTGCCCGAGGCGTTCAGGCCGTGCAGCTCGCGGCCGTCCCAGACGATCGCGAAGGCGTCGCTGCCCAGGCCGCAGGAGACTGGCTCGACGATGGTGATCGCGGCCGCGGCGGCGATCGCCGCGTCGACCGCGTTGCCGCCGGCCAGCAGCATCCGCAGGCCGGCCTGCGCGGCCAGCGGCTGCGAGGTCGACACCACGTTGCGGGCGAACACCGGGGTGCGGACGGTGGGATAGTTCTTGGCCCAGTTGAAGGGGTAGGTCATCGTCGGGGGTCCTATGAATGCTCAGCAGCCGAGCTGCCGGGCGAGATCCAGGAAATCGGTGGCGTGCCAGTCGTTGGCCGGATCGGGGCTCACGTCCTTGGGCAGCGTGGGGCCGAACTCGAAGCGGCGCTCCACGTAGGCCGCGCGGCAGCCGCAGGCGCGCGCCGCGGCCAGGTCATCCTGGTGCGCCGCCACCAGCATCATCTCGGCGGGCGCCACGTCGAAGACTTCGCACACGCCCAGGTAGGCCTCGGGGTCGGGCTTGTAGTGCCGGAACACTTCGGCCGACAGGATCAGGTCCCAGGGCAGGCCGGCGCGCTTGGCCATGTCGGCGAGCAGGCCGAGATTGCCGTTGGACAGCGTGCAGAGGGCGAACTTCGACTTCAGCCGGCGCAGGCCCTCGACCGCGTCGGGCCAGGGATCGAGCCGGTGCCAGACGAGGTTCAGGTGCCGGCGCATGGCCTCGTCCATGTCCTCGAGGCCGAACTTGACGAGGATGTCGTCGAGGATCATCCGGTGCAGGTCGTCGATCTTCGTCCAGCCCAGCTCGCCGCTGCGCACCCGCGCCATCGCCGGCCGGTAGCCGGCTCGCCAGGCGATCGCGAACTGGCCGGGGTCCACCGGCAGGCGCAGCGCCGACACTTCGCGCACGATCGAGCCGTGCCAGTCGACCACCGTGCCGAACACGTCGAAGGCCAGGACCTTCGGCAGCGGCGTTTCCTGCTTCGAGTTCGTTTCGCTCATCACACCACCGGGGTCGGGCCGCGCATCGGAGGCATTCGCGGGTTCAATCGAGCTTGATGTTGGCCCGCTTGATCACCGCCTGCCAGTTCTCGCTCTCGGTGCGATAGAGCTTGGCGAACTGCTCCGGCGTGCCGGTGGCCGGCTCGGCGCCCACCCGGTCGAAGCGATCGACCACGTCGGGCTGCCTGACGATCGCGTTCAGCTCGCGGTTCAGGCGCTGCACCACGTCGGCCGGGGTGCCGGCCGGTGCGAACACGCCGAACCAGTTCGAGATCTCCATGCCGGTCACGCCGATCTCCTTGAAGGTGGGCACGTTGGGCAGGGACTTGGAGCGCACCGCGCCGCTGACCGCCAGCGGCTTGATCCGGCCGTCCTGGATGTGGCTCTGCGCCGAAATGATGCTGTCCATCAGGAAGGTGATCTGTCCAGAGACCAGGTCGGGGATCACCAGGCCGGTGCCGCGGTAGGGAATGTGGACGACGAACAGGTTGCCCGCCCGCCACTTGAACATCTCGGCCGCCAGGTGCGGATAGGTGCCGATGCCGCTCGAGCCGAAGTTGTACTTGCCCGGGCTCTTCTTGAGCAGGTCGATCAGCTCGGTGGCCGACTTGACCGGCGAGCTGCCGCCCACCACCAGCACGCTGGGCGCGCTGGCCACGTGGGCCACCGGCGCGAAGTCCTTGAACGGGTCGTAGGGGATCTTCGGGTTGATCAGCGGCCCGATCGAGTGGGTGGAGCTGGTGGAAATCAGGATCGTGTAGCCGTCGGGCGCGGCCTTGGCGACCTGGTCGGCGCCGATCGTGCCGCCGGCGCCCGGCCGGTTCTCGACCACCACGTTCTGGCCCAGCGAGGCCGACAGTTTCTGCGCGATCGTTCGGCCGACGATGTCGGTGGCGCCGCCGGCAGGGAAGGGGATCACCAGCTTGATCGGGCGCGAGGGCCAGGACTGCGCGGACGCGGGGGCTGCGGCAACGGCCATCACGGCGGCCGCGACGAGGGCGAGAAGCTTCTTCATGATCGAAGTGCCAGAGAAAGGATGAGCAGGCCGGTATGCCCGGCCCGGGCTTCCGGCCGCCCGCGCGGAGGCTGTCGCCGGGCGGGAACCAGACCGGCGAGGATAGCAAAACCCGGGTCGGGGAAAGGAAAGGGCCCCGAGAGGGGCCCTTCAGAGGAAAGGGCCCCTCTCGGGGCCCTTCGGGAGTGCGAAGGCCGAAGCCCCGTCAGTCCTGCTCCTCGGCGAAGGCCTCTTCGCGCTTCTTGGCGATGGCGGGCAGGAACACGATCACCAGCAGCACCGCGGCGATGATCAGCAGCGTGAGCGACAGCGGCCGGGTCACGAAGATCGACCAGTCGCCGCGCGAGATGGTCATCGCGCGCCGCAGGTACTCCTCCATCAGCTGGCCCAGCACCAGGCCGAGCAGCAGCGGCGCCGGCTCGCAGCCGAACTTGCGGAACAGGTAGCCGAGGATCGCGAACGGGATCGTCATGAACACGTCGAAGACGTTGTTGTTCACCGAGTAGACGCCCACGCAGCAGAACAGCAGGATCGCCGGGTACAGGATCCGGTAGGGCACGGTGAGCAGGCGGATCCAGATGCCGATCAGCGGCAGGTTCAGGACCACCAGCATCGCGTTGCCGATCCACATCGAGGCGATCAGGCCCCAGAACAGCGTGGGGTTGCTGGTCATCACCTGCGGCCCCGGCTGGATGTTGTGGATCATCATGCCCGCCACCATTAGCGCCATGACCGCGTTGGTCGGGATGCCCAGCGTGAGCATCGGGATGAACGAGGTCTGGGCGCCGGCGTTGTTGGCCGCCTCGGGGCCGGCCACGCCTTCGATCATGCCGGTGCCGAATTTCTCCGGCGTCTTCGACATCTTCTTTTCGATGGCGTAGGAGGTGAACGAGGACAGCACGGCGCCGCCGCCCGGCAGCACGCCCAAGAAGGAGCCCAGCGCGGTGCCGCGGAAGATCGGCGCGATCGAGCGCCTGAACTCGTCCCAGCTCGGCAGCAGGCGCCCGACCTTCTTGGTGAAGACCTCGCGGTTCTCGCGCTGCTCCAGGTTGGCGATGATTTCGCCGAAGCCGAAGATGCCCATTGCCACCGCGGTGAAGTTCAGGCCGTCGGTCAGTTCCGGGATGTCGAAGGAGAAGCGCGCCACGCCCGAGTTCACGTCGGTGCCGACCATGCCCAGCAGCAGGCCGAACACCACCATGGCCAGCGCCTTGATGATCGAACCGTGCGCCAGCACCACCGCGGCGATCAGGCCCATGACCATCAGCGAGAAGTACTCGGCCGGTCCGAACTTGAAGGCGATCTCGGCCATCGGCGGCGCGAAGGCCGAGATCATGATCGTGGCCACCGAGCCGGCGAAGAAGGAGCCGATCGCCGCGATGGCCAGCGCGGGGCCGGGGCGCCCGTTGCGGGCCATCTGGTAGCCGTCGAGGGTGGTCACCACCGAAGATGTCTCGCCCGGAAGGTTGACCAGGATGGCCGTGGTCGAGCCGCCGTACTGCGCGCCGTAGTAGATGCCGGCGAGCATGATCAGCGCGGTCGTCGGGTCGGTCATCTTGTAGGTGATCGGCAGCAGCATCGCGATGGTCGCGAGCGGGCCGAGCCCGGGCAGCACGCCGATCAGCGTGCCGAGCAGCACCCCGACGAAGCAGTAGAAGAGATTGTCGAAGCTCAGCGCCGTGGCGAAGCCCAGACCGAGATTGGCAAGAATTTCCATGGGCGAGGCCTCGGCTTCAGTTGGTCAGGAACGTCGGCCAGACCGGGAACTGCAGTTCCAGTCCCTTGACGAACACGAGTTCCGACATGATCAGCAGCACGATGATCGACAGGATCGTGCTCTTCCAGGTGAACTCGTGGCTGGCGAAAGACGCGACCAGGATCAGCAGCACGATCGCGATCACCATGCCGAGCGTGGACAGCGTGGCGCCGAACAGCGCGACCGAGCCGAGGATCAGCAGGATCTCGCGCCAGCCTGTCCTGGCGAGCGTGGATTCCGGGTGCGAAGCGGCAAATGAGCGCCAGCCGATGATCAGGCCCAGCACGGCCAGCAGGATCCCCAGCACCAGCGGGAAGTAACCGGGACCCATCCGGGCGGCGGTGCCCACCTCGTAGGAGGTGGAAAAGAAGGCGAACAGCACGCCTATCAGGGTGAACATCACCCCGGCCCAGAAATCCTGCTGGTTCCTCAAACGCATGTAACTCCCCCTGTTGCTCGACATTCCTGCGGGCGACGGCCTCGCGTGCCTTTCTGTCTGCCGCCCTTCGGGTCGCCCTTTTGGCCGCCCCGTTCGCCGCCACGGCAGCTTCTCGCCGACGCGGCAACCCGCGATGGTAATCCGTGGAGCCGCGACCGGCCATGCGGGAAATCCACAATGCCCCAGTGGCCGGGCGCCCTTTCGCCGGTCCTGCGTCAGTCGACCCGCGCGCCCGATGCCTTGACCACCTTCTCGTACTTGGCCTGCTCCGCGCGCACGAAGGCCGCGAAGTCCGCCGGGCTCAGCGGCGAGGGCTCGGCCCCCAGCTTGGCCAGCAGCTCGCGCATCGCGGGCGAGGCCAGGGCCTTGCCGAACTCGGCGTTCAGGCGGTCGACGATCGCCGGCGGCGTGCCGGCCGGCGCGAACACGCCGAACCAGGTGCTGATGTCGAAGCCGGGCAGTCCGCTCTCGGCCACCGTGGGCAGCTCGGGGAAGAAGCCCGAGCGCTGCGAGGTGGTCACCGCGAAGGCCTTCAGCTTGCCGGCGCGGATCTGCGGGGCGGCCGAGGCCAGGTTGTCGAACATCAGGTCGGTCTGCGCGCCCAGCAGGCCCAGCTGGGCCGGCGCCGCGCCCTTGTAGGGGATGTGGACCATGCTGATCTTCGCCTGGGCCTTGAACAGCTCGCCGGCCAGGTGGCCCGCGCTGCCGTTGCCGCCCGAGGCGTAGTTCAGCTTGCCGGGGTGGCTGCGCGCATAGGCGATCAGGTCCTTGACCGAGCCGATGCCCAGCTCCTTCGCGGTCTCGGGGTTCATGACCAGCACGTTGGGCACCGTGGCTACGCGGGTGACCGGCGCGAAATCGCGGTTCGCGTCGTAGGGCATCTTCGCGAACAGGTAGGGGTTGATCGCATGGGTGGCCACCGCGCCCATCACGATCGAATAGCCGTCGGGCGCCGACTTCGCCACGTTGTCGGCGCCCAGGTTGCCGCCCGCCCCCGGCCGATTCTCGACGACCACCGTCTGGCCGAGCGGCTCGCGAAGCGATTCGGCGAGCGCGCGGGCGACCGAGTCCAGCGGTCCGCCCGGCGGGTAGGGCACCACGAAGCGGATGGGCTTGGCCGGCCAGGCCTGCGCGGCGGCAGGCGCCATCGTGAACGGGGCGGCGCTTGCCAGCATCAGCGCGCCGGCGGCCAGCGCGCGGGTCACGGAACGGCGGGCGAGTGCGCTCGCAGGCCGCGAATCGCGGGCGATCCTGTTTCTCATGGAACGGTCCTCGGTCGGTTGTCGGTTGCGCGGATGATAACCGCGCGCTCAGCCTTCGCCCGGCGCGAGCAGGCGGGCCAGTTCCACCGCGCTGCGCACTTCCATCTTGGCGAACACGTTCGATCGGTGCACTTCCACCGTGCGCATGCTGATCCCCAGGTCTTGCGCGATCAGCTTGTTGGAGCGGCCTTCGAGCACCCGGTCCATCACCTCGCGCTCGCGGGCGCTGAGCCGCGCCAGCCGGGACTCCACGCTGGCCGCGCCGCGGGCGGCGGCGATGCGCCGGGCGGATTCGCCGAGCGCCTCGATCAGCCGGTCGGCCAGCCGGTTGTCGCTGAACGGCTTTTCGAAGAAGTCGAAGGCGCCGCGCTTGACCGCGTCGACCGCCATCCGGATGTCGCCGTGTCCGCTCAGGAACACGACCGGCGCGGCGAGCGCCGGATGCTCGCGCTGCAGCAGGTCGAAGAGCTCGAGCCCGGACATCCCGCGCATCCGGACGTCGAGCAGCAGGCAGGCGGGCTGCTCCGGCCAGCCCGGGCTGGCCTGCAGCTGCCGGAGGAAGGCCTCGGCGGAGTCGTGTCGCCTCACCGCGAGCCCCCGCGACTCCAGCAGGAAGGCGAGCGCGTCGGCCAGCGCGTCGTCGTCCTCGACGACGAACACGGTGCCGGCGCTCATGAGCGGGCCAGCGCGGCGGGCAGCTCGAAGCGGAACACCGCTCCGCCGCCTTCCCGGGGCAGGTAGCGCAGCCTGCCGCCGTGGGCTTCGATCACCGAGCGGCACAGGCTCAGGCCGATGCCCAGGCCCTCGGGCTTGGTCGTCACGAAGGCGTTGAAGAGCTGTGGCTCGACCTCGGGCGCCACGCCTGCGCCGCGGTCGCGCACCTCGACCGCGACGGCGCCACCGCCCGGCGGCTCCCGTCGCGCTTCGACCTCGAGCACGCGCCGATCGGCCGCCGACTGCTCCATCGCCTCGATGGCGTTTCGGGTCAGGTTCAGCATGACCTGCTCGAGCATGGTCCGGTCGCCGAGCACGATCGCGTCGGGGTCGGCGCGCCAGCTCAGCGTGCAGGCCGATCGCCGCGCCTGGAGCTGGATCAGCGGCTCGATCGAGGCCAGCAGCGCGTCGAAGCGGACCGGCGCGCGATCGACGTGCCGCCGTCGCATGAAGGCCTGGACGCTGCGGATGACCTGGCCGGCCCGCTCGGATTGGTCGCGGATCCGGGACAGCGCGGTGCGCAAGGCGCCGGTGCTGGCGCCGGCTCCGGCGCGCGCCGGTTCCGCGGAGCCCTCGGCTTCGTTCGGCCTGCCGGCCGCGAGCAGGTTCTCGCCGGCGGTGGCGTAGCTCGCGATCGCGGCAAGCGGCTGGTTGAGCTCGTGCGACAGCGCGGAGGCCACCTCGCCGAGCAGGGCCATCCGCGCGTTCACCTGCAGCTTTTCCTGCTGGACGCGGGCGAGCGTCTCGACCCGGCGCTGCTCGCTGACGTCCAGGATCGAGCCCATCCAGCCGGTCTGCCGCCCGCGCTCGTCGATCAGCGGCGCCTCGAAGATCAGCACCGGAAAGCGCTCGCCGTCGCGCCGCACGAACTCGGTCTCGTAGCCCAGGCGCATCGCGTCGGAGCCGCGCACCCGGTCGAGGCGCGGCCGGCCGTCCTGCACCAGGTCGGGCACCCAGTAAGGCATGGGCGGGGCCCGGCCCACCAGTTCCTCGGCGGTGTAACCGGTCATCCGGCAGAAGGCCGGGTTGACGTAGGTGATCCGGCCGTCGAGGTCGCGGGCGCGCAGGCCGGTGAACAGCGAGTCCTCCATCGCCTTGCGGAAGGCGTGCTGGTCGCGCAACTCGCGCTCGGCGCGGGCGCGCAGCCGGCTGTCGCGCCACAGCAGCGCGCCGCTGGCCAGCAGGCCCAGCGTGACCGCGATCAGCAGCGCGGTCAGCAGGTTGGGGATGAGCTTGGGCGAGCCCTGCGCGCTGTTGGTGCGCAGCTGCAGCGACATGCCCGGCAGCTCCAGCGGCACCGACGCGGTGTAGATGCCGGCGCCGTGAAGGCGCACCGACGAGCGGGCGACGAAGGTGCCGTCGGTCTCGGTGAGATAGACCTGGTGCGAGCGCAGCAGCGAGGCCGGCAGCGCGCCGTCGATCAGCAGCGGCATCGAGTACACGGCGACCAGCGCCTCGGTCGCGCTGCCGTCGACCGGGACCGCCAGCTCGGTGACCTCGAAGCCGCCGCTGTCCCCGAAACTCACGTAGTAGGGGCGCGAGTAAAGCGGCCGGTCGAACTCGATCGCCGAGCGCAGCGCCAGCATCGCCTCGAAGCCCAGCTTGCCGCGCAGCGATGGGTCCAGCTTGGGGCGAGGCGCGGGCGCCCCCGCGCCGTGCAGCAGCGCGCCGGAGTCGTCGCGCCACTCGACGCGCAGCAGCGCGGTTTCCTCGGCGAGCAGCTCGTGCGCCATACGCTCGAAGTGCGGCGCCGCGTCGCCTCGCTGCAACTCGGCGGCCAGCAGGCCCAGGCGGCGCTCGGTGTCGGCCATGCGCGAGCGGATGGCCGCGACCGCGTCCTCGGTGGCGCGCAGCACCGCCTCCTGCCGCTCGCTGCGCTCGTAGCGGATCGAGAGCATCACTGCGGCGGCCAGCACCGCGCCGACCATCAGCGCGGCCAGCGCGGCGAGGATTCGGGTGCGCCTGTCCATGCTCGGGAGGGACCTCAACCGCGCAGCGCGCTGCAGTCGTCGGAGCGGAAGGGGCTGGAATCGAACATTTGTCAGCAATGGCGCGGGCGCAATTACGGAAAGTTACAGGATTCTTGATTTCGATACCCCTCGGGCAGCGCTGCCACGACAAGATGCCCTCAACGCGGTGCGGACGACGTGCCGAGTCGAGTTCACGAACCGAAGGAGCACGCGATGCGTACCAGGATCCTGATTGCCGGCCTGCTTTCCAGTGCAGCGATTTCCGCCTGGGCCCAGGCCCCCGCCACGCCGGCCGTCCCGGCAACGCCCGCCAATCCGGCCGCCGGCACTGCCGCGGTTCCGGCCACGCCGGCCACCCCGGCTGCCGGTCAGGGCTTCGGCCGCGGTCCGGGCCAGGGCGCCGGCCAGCAATTCGGCCCCGGGCCGGGGCAGGGCGCCGGGCAGCAGTTCGGCCCGGGGCCGAACGCCGGTCCCGGCGCGGGCCAGGGCCAGGGCATGCGGCAGGGCCAGGGCATGCGGCAAGGCGATCCCGCTCAGCTGCAGGAGCGCAAGCGGATCCGCGAGCGCGAGCACCAGCAGCTACGCCGCCAGGACGGCACCGGCGGCGGCCAGGGCATTCGCGGCGGCGCCGGCGCCGGCGGCGGCATGGGCGGCGGCATGGGCGGCGGCCGTGGACGCTGAGCGCCAACTGCGGGCGCTGAGCGTCAGGAATCGCCGCCGCTGAAGACCACCTCCAGGGAGCCAGATGCTCTCTGCCCCCTCCTCCCCCTTTCGGGCGCCACCAGGCGCCCTTCTTTTTGGGCGTCATCGCTTCGCCATGATTCGGTAGAATTACGGGTTGCCCAGAATTTCCTCTTGAGTTCCCCCTCAGTCCCCACCTAGACGAGCTCCGAGCACGCCATGAAGTCGGCCGAGATCCGCGAGAAATTCCTGCGCTTCTTCGAATCGAAGGGGCACACGATCGTTCCTTCGAGCCCGCTGGTGCCGGCCAACGATCCCACGCTGCTCTTCACCAACAGCGGCATGGTCCAGTTCAAGGACGTGTTCCTCGGCAAGGAGCATCGGCCGTACAAGCGCGCCACCTCGTCGCAGCGCAGCGTGCGGGCCGGCGGCAAGCACAACGACCTCGAGAACGTCGGTTACACGGCCCGGCATCACACCTTCTTCGAGATGCTGGGCAACTTCTCCTTCGGCGACTACTTCAAGCGCGAGGCCATCGCCTACGCCTGGGAGCTGCTCACCGGGGTCTACGGCCTGCCGAAGGAGAAGCTCTGGGTCACCGTCTACCAGGACGACGACGAGGCCTACGACATCTGGGCCAAGGAGATCGGCGTGCCGGCCGAGCGCATCGTGCGCATCGGCGACAACAAGGGCGCGCCCTACGCCTCGGACAACTTCTGGCAGATGGCCGACACGGGTCCTTGCGGTCCCTGCAGCGAGATCTTCTACGACCACGGCCCCGAGGTCTGGGGCGGGCCGCCGGGATCGCCCGAGGCCGATGGCGACCGCTACATCGAGATCTGGAACCTGGTCTTCATGCAGTACGACCGCGACGCCAGCGGCACGCTGCACCCGCTGCCGCGTCCCTGCGTGGACACCGGCATGGGGCTCGAGCGGATCGCCGCGGTGCTGCAGCACGTGCACAGCAACTACGAGATCGACCTGTTCCAGGTGCTGATCGCCGCGGCCGCGCGGGAAACCGGCTGCACCGACCTGGCCAACCCGTCGCTGCGGGTCATCGCCGACCACATCCGCGCCTGCGCCTTCCTGATCGTCGACGGCGTCATTCCCGGCAACGAGGGGCGCGGCTACGTGCTGCGCCGGATCGTCCGCCGCGCGCTGCGCCACGGCCACAAGCTCGGCCAGCCCAAGCCCTTCTTCCACCGCCTGGTTGCCGACCTGGATCGGGCCATGGGCGATGCCTACCCCGAGCTGCGCGCCGCGCGCGACCGGGTGGCCGAGGTGCTGGCCCAGGAAGAAGAGCGCTTCGGCGAAACGCTCGAGCACGGCATGGCCATCCTCGAGGCGGCGCTGGCGGGCGGCGCCAAACGGCTCGACGGCGAGACCGCCTTCAAGCTCTACGACACCTACGGCTTCCCGCTCGACCTGACCGCCGCCGTCTGCCGCGAGCGCGGCGTGAGCGTCGACGAGTCCGGCTTCGAGTCGGCCATGAACCGCCAGCGCGAGCAGGCGCGCGCCGCCGGCAAGTTCAAGATGGCAGCCGGC
>MEEC01000047.1 GCA_001724315.1 Lautropia sp. SCN 70-15
CCGGAGATCACCGTCACCGGCGTGCGGATCTCGTGGGAGACGTTGGCGACGAAGTCGCTGCGCATCGCGTCGAGCTTGGCCTGCTCGGTGACGTCGCGCGTGATCAGCAGCTTCTGTTCGCCGGCGGCCTTCAGGAGGCGCAACTCATGGGTGCGACCCGGCTGGCCGGCCAGCTTCAGCCGGATCGGGGGCGGAGGGTCGTCGGCCTCGAGCATCGCGATGAACTCGGGCTGGCGGATGAAGTGATGGATCGGCCGTCGCGTGCCGAAAATGCCGTGCAGCGACTGGGCTGCGTCGTTGCTCCAGAGGACGTGGTCGAAGCGGTCGAGCACGACCAGCCCGTCGGGCAGCCGGTCGACGGCGGCGTGGATGCGCTCGAGCTCGCTGACCAGGTCGGCGCGCACATCGCTTTCCTGCCGGACGAAGCGGCCGAGCTGGTCGAAGGTGTCCTGCCAGGGACCGATGCCCCCGGGCAGGTCGCGGTTGCGCGGCAGCGCGAGCCAGTGCCTGACCCTCGACAGGTGGACCGCGCTCAGCACCGACTGCAGCGCGAAGGCTGCCGCTAGCCACCAGAAGGCGGCCGCGCGCGAGACGAAGCGGTCGATCAGGAAGGCGATCGCGAGGACGGCAAGGATCGCGGCAAGGTAACGAAGGAAGAATGCCAAGTCGGGCGCTGGGGTCAGCGGGGCAGGAAGCGGTACCCCCCACCGCGCACGGTCTCGATCAGGCGGTCGTGTCCGGTCGGCTGGAGCGCAACGCGAAGACGACGGATGTGGACGTCGACCGTGCGCTCTTCAATATACACGTGATCGCCCCAGACGTTGTCGAGCAGCTTGGCGCGCGACAGGACGCGGTCGACGTGCTTCATGAAGTAGTGCAGCAGCTTGAACTCGGTCGGGCTGAGGCTCAGCGGCGCGCCGTCGGCGAACACCCGGAAGGTCCCCGGCTCGAGCCGCAGGCCGGCGACCTCGACCGGGTCCTCGGCGACCTCGGGCGCGGCGCGACGCAGCAGCGCGCGGATCCGCGCGAGCAGCTCGCGCGGCGAGAAGGGCTTGGTCACGTAGTCGTCGGCGCCGACGTCGAATCCCTGCAGCTTGTCGCCTTCCTGGGCCCGCGCGGTCAACATCAGGATCGGCACCTCGCGCGTGCGCGGATCGGCGCGCAACCGCTTCGCATAGTCGATGCCGGACTGCCCGGGCAGCATCCAGTCGAGGACGATGAGGTCGGGCAGGGCGGCATCGAGCTGCTTCTGCGCGTCCTCCGCGCTCTCGACCGACATCGGCACGTAACCCGCATGGCGCAGATTGACGGCCAGCAGGTCGCGGATCGCGGGCTCGTCTTCGACGATGAGAATGCGGGCTGACACGTGTCGGTTCCGGCGGGCTTGGATGCCCGTCAGATTATGACCGTCAGGTGACGGATCGATGACGGCCGCCAGGCGCGCCGTCGTCCAGGGGCTCGTCGCTCGCGGCGTCGCCATGCGGCCTGTGCCAGAAATAGCGCCGCAGCGGGGTTGGCGCGGGATGCGTGCCGCCGAGCAGCAGGCGCCAGTGGTCGACCGGGAAGGCGCGCCCGGGTGGCAGCGGGCCGGTCGCCCGCTCGGCTGCCGCGCGGTCGCGCGCATGCCGCACCAGCGTCAGGTGCGCGTTGAACGGCTTGCGGTCGAAGGCCACCTCGGCCGCTCGGAGTCGGTCGCGCACCGCGGCGTTCAGCTCGGCCGCCCAGTCGGGCAGGGCCGACGGACCGATCCACAACAGCTCGGGGCCGAAGCGGCCGACGGTGTCCAGCGCGAAGCCCGGCAGCGTCACCGGCAGGCCGTCGAGCAGGGCGGTCAGCCGGTCCGCTTCGGCGAAGGGCCGCTCGCCGATGAAGGCCAGCGTCAAGTGGAGGTCGCGGGCGGCCAGCGCCCGGCCGCGGCAGCGCAGCGCCAGGTCGGCCGCCAGCTTCCCGAGTCGGCTCGCGGCCCGGAAGTCGGGGCGCAGCGCGATGAAGAAGCGCGACGATGCGGGTTCGGCCATGCCGCCGATTGTACGGATCCGTGAGGCGAGCCGCGCGCGACGCAACGAGGCCGACGGCACGCGGAGCCCGGTATGAGACCGGCATGAGAAACTCGCGGCATCGACAACAAGGGAGCGCGCGCAGATGCCGGATCGTTCGGCAGGCAGGATCCTGGTGACCGGCGGCGCCGGCTACATCGGTTCGCACACGGTGGTCGAGCTGTTGCAGGCCGGCCATGAAGTGATCGTCCTCGACGACCTGTCCAATTCGAGCGCCGAGTCGCTGAAGCGCGTCGAGCGGATCACCGGCCGCGCGGCGCCGCTGGTCGTCGGCGACGTCCGCGACGAGCCGCTGCTGCGCGGACTGCTCGCGCGCGAGCGCTTCGACGCGGTCATCCACTTCGCCGGTCTGAAGGCGGTCGGCGAATCGGTCGCGCAGCCGCTGCGCTACTACGACGTCAACGTCGGTGGCACGACGACGCTGCTGCGCTGCCTCGGCGACGCGGGCGTCACCCGCTTCGTGTTCAGCTCGTCGGCGACCGTCTACGGCGATCCCGAGCGGGTGCCGATCGACGAGGGCGCGCGCACCGGTCCGACGAATCCCTACGGCCGCAGCAAGTGGATGGTCGAGCACCTGCTGAACGATCTGGCCGCTTCGGATCCGCGCTGGGCCATCGGCATCCTGCGCTACTTCAATCCGGTCGGCGCGCACGACAGCGGCCTGATCGGCGAGGACCCGCGCGGCATCCCGAACAACCTGCTGCCCTTCGTCAGCCAGGTGGCAGTCGGCAGGCTGCCGCAGCTGTCGGTGTTCGGCGGCGACTGGCCGACGCCCGACGGCACCGGCGTGCGCGACTACATCCACGTCGTCGACCTGGCGCGCGGCCACCTGGCCGCGCTGGCGCGCGTGGCCGCGCAGCCGGGCGCCTTCACGGTGAACCTCGGCACCGGCGCCGGCTACTCGGTGCTCGAAATGGTCCGCGCCTTCGAGAAGGCGAGCGGCAGGCCGGTGCCCTACCGGATCGTCGACCGGCGGCCCGGCGACATCGCCGCCTGTTATGCCGACCCGGCAATGGCCGAGCGGCTGCTCGGCTGGCGGGCCGAGCTGGGGCTCGAGCGGATGTGCGCCGATGCGTGGCGCTGGCAGAGCGGGAACCCGGAAGGCTACCGGACGGCCGCCGGCTGAAGATCGGTTTCCGTTCGCGGATCTCACGCCCGGGACGGGATGGCGGCTCGCACCGCCCGGACGCGGCTTTCGGCAGCGTCCCCGCAGGGCCGGCGAGGCGCCCGCGGTAATCCGCCGAGCCCGGCCGCCCGAGCGGCGGCCTGTCATCGATCCGTCATCGAAATCTTCGACAATTCGACTACCGTAAAATTTTCGGGAGCGTCCGCTCGGGCAGCCCCCGCAGTCAGATCGTGAAAGTCGGCATCAACGGAATGGGCCGGATCGGCCGCCTGGCGTTGCGCGCCGCCTTCGGAGCGGCCGAGCGCCCCTCGGACGACCCGCGCGCGGGCAACCGGCTCGAGGTCGTCCATCTGAACGAGATCAAGGGCGGCGCCGCCGCCACCGCCCATCTGCTGGCCTTCGACAGCGTGCAGGGCCGCTGGCGCGCCGACATCGCCGCCGAAGGCGACGCGGCGATCCGGATCGGCGACCGTGAGCTGTCGTTCTCGTCGCAGGGCTCGCCGGGCGACATCCCCTGGGGCGATCTCGGCGTCGACCTGGTGCTCGAGTGCACCGGCAAGTTCCTGACGCCCGACACGATCCGGGGCCACCTCGACCGCGGCGCGAAGCGGGTGATCGTGGCCGCGCCGGTCAAGGTCGGCGACGTGCTCAACGTCGTCGTCGGCGTCAACGACCACCTGTACGATCCGGCGCGCGACCGGATCGTGACCGCCGCGTCGTGCACGACGAACTGCCTGGCGCCGGTGGTCAAGGTCGTGCACGAGGCGATCGGCATCCGCCACGGCCAGATCACCACGATCCACGATCCGACCAACACCAATCTGGTGGTGGACGCGCCGCACAAGGACCTGCGCCGCGCGCGCAGCGCGATGCTGAGCCTGGCGCCGACGACGACCGGCAGCGCCACCGCGATCGCGCTGATCTACCCGGAACTGAAAGGCAAGCTGAATGGCCACGCGGTGCGCGCGCCGGTGCTCAACGCCTCGCTGACCGATTGCGTGTTCGAGCTGCAGCGCGCGACCACGCCCGAGGAAGTGAACGCGCTGTTCGCGCAGGCGGCCCGCGGCCCGCTGGCCGGCATCCTCGGCTACGAGGAGCGGCCGCTGGTCAGCGCCGACTACGCGCGCGACACCCGCAGCTCGATCGTCGACGCGCCGTCGACGATGGTCACCGACGGCACGCTGCTGAAGGTCTATGCCTGGTACGACAACGAGATGGGTTACGCCTGCCGGATGATCGACCTGGCCTGCCTGATGCAGGGCAAGGGCATCTGATCCCGAAGGGCATCCGCACGTGAATACCGCCGCCCGAAACTACGCGATCGTCACCGCCGCCTACTGGGGCTTCACGCTGACCGACGGCGCGCTGCGGATGCTGGTGCTGCTGCACTTCTACCGCCTGGGCTACTCGCCGTTCACGCTCGCCTTCCTGTTCCTGCTGTACGAGGCTGCCGGCGTGCTGGCCAACCTGGTCGGCGGCTGGCTGGCCACCCGCTACGGCATCGCGCGGATGCTCACCGTGGGGCTGGCCACGCAGATCCTCGGCTTCCTGTTGCTGTCCATGCTTTCGCCAGACTGGTCGGCGGCGATGTCGGTGGCCTGGGTGGTGCTGGCGCAGGGCGTATGCGGCGTGGCCAAGGACCTGACCAAGACCGCGAGCAAGTCGGCGATCAAGCTGACCGCCGGCGAGGCCTCGGGCACGCTGTTCAAGTGGGTGGCCTGGTTCACCGGCAGCAAGAACGCGATGAAGGGCGTGGGCTTCTTCCTGGGCGGCCTGCTGCTCGAGCTGCTCGGCTTTCGCGGCGCGCTGTGGACGATGGCCGCGCTGCTGGCCGTCGTGCTCGCCGGCGTGATGGCCTTCGTGCCGAAGCTGATGGGCAAGAGCAAGGCCTCGAAGTCGGTGCGCGAGCTGTTCGCCAAGAACCGCGGCATCAACCTGCTGGCGGCCGCGCGGGTGGCGCTGTTCGGCGCGCGCGACGTCTGGTTCGTGGTCGGCGTGCCGGTGTTCCTGTACGCCTCGGGCTGGACCTTCACGATGGTGGGCGGTTTTCTCGCCGCCTGGACCATCGGCTATGGCCTGGTGCAGGCGATCGCGCCGTCGCTGGTCCGGCGCAGCGCCGACGGGCTGAGCCGCGAGGTGCCGGCCGCGCGCTGGTGGTCGGCCGCGCTCGCGCTGGTGCCGGTCGCGCTGGCCGCGGCGGTGGCGCTCGAGGCGCCGAACCTGGAGTGGGTGGTGGTGCTGGGGCTGGGCGTGTTCGGTTTCGCGTTCGCGGTGAACTCGTCGGTGCACTCCTACCTGATCCTGGCCTATGCGGGCTCCGAGAAGGCCGCCGAGGACGTCGGCTTCTACTACGCGGCCAATGCGGCGGGGCGCTTCTTCGGCACGCTGATGTCGGGCCTGCTGTACCAGTGGGGCGGGCTGCTCTGGGCGCTGGCCGGCTCGGCGCTGATGCTCGTCGTCTGCTGGCTGTTCACGCTGGCCCTGCCCGAGAAGGCCGCCGATGCCGCGCGCGGGCCGCGTGCGGCGGCCGACCCCGGCGCCGCGTCGTGAGCGAGGCGCTCGCCGCGATGACCGACGAGGATGCCGTCAAGGCGCTGGCCAACGCCGGGCTCGCGAGCCAGCAGCGCGAGGGCCGGTACCTGATCTACCGCGCGGCCTGCGAACGCATGAACGCGCTGCTGGGCTATCTCACCGACCACTGCTGCCAGGGCGGCGAGTGCCTGGCCACGCCGGCAGTTTCCTGTGATCCCTCGACGGGTCCGGGCAAGGGCGAGCGCATCTCCATCGACAACCGACTCATCCGGAGCGGAAATTGAGCGACAAGGTCTACACGGTGCTGTTCATCTGCACCGGCAACTCGGCGCGATCGATCATTGCCGAAGCGGTCATGAACAAGATGGGCGGCGGACACTTCCGCGCCTTCTCCGCGGGCAGCCACCCCAAGGGCGCGGTGAGCCCGTTCGCGCTGTCGCTGCTCGAGCAGTGGCACATCCCCACCGAAGGCCTGCGCAGCAAGTCCTGGGACGAATTCGCGCAGCCGGGCGCGCCCGAGCTCGACTTCGTCTTCACCGTCTGCGACAACGCGGCCGGCGAGGTCTGTCCGGTCTGGCCGGGCCAGCCGATGACCGCGCACTGGGGCGTGCCGGACCCGATGACGGTCGAGGGCAGCGACGAGCAGAAGGCGCGCGCGCACGCCGACGCCGCGAAGATCCTGAAGCGTCGCATCGAGCTGATGCTGGCGCTGCCGCTGGCGAAGCTGGCCGGGCTGTCGCTGAAGCGCGAGCTCGACCAGATCGGCAAGACGGGCGCCTGAACGCGCGCCGGCCAGGGTCTAGAATTCGCCGTTTCCAGAGGAGGCGGCATGACGAGGTCCGAGGCAACGAAGCTGCCGGTCGCAATCATCGGGGCCGGATCTTCGGGAATCACGACCGGCAAGGCGCTGGGCCGGCGAGGCCTGCCTTTCGAGATCCTCGAGAAGGGCTCGCAGCTGGGCGGGATGTGGCGCTACGAGAACGACAGCGGCACGTCCTCCGCGTACCGCAGCCTTCACATCGACACCAGCAGCAAGGCGCTCGCCTACCCGGACTTTCCCGTGCCCGCAGGGCTGCCCGACTACCTGTCGCACCGGCAGGTCGTGGCGTATCTCGAGGCCTACGCCGGGCATTTCGGCGTCACCGACCGGATTCGCTTCGGGCACGAGGTCCTGCGCGCCGAGCCCGACCGAGACGGCAGCTGGCGCCTGCAGCTCGCCGACGGCAGCGAGCGCCGCTATCGCGCGCTGGTCGTCGCCAACGGGCACTTGTCGGTTCCCCGCCTGCCGGAGTTCCCCGGCCGCTTCGACGGCCTGCAACTGCATTCGCATCACTACCGCACGCCGGCGCCCTTCGAGGGCAAGAGGGTGCTGGTCGTCGGGATCGGCAATTCTGCGGTCGACATCGCGGTCGACGTCTGCCGCGGCGCCGAGGCGGTCGTGTTGTCCACGCGCCGCGGGGCATGGGTCTTGCCGAAGTACATCATGGGCGTGCCGACCGACCGCTGGGGCGGTTTCCTGATGAGCAGGCTGAAGCTCTCCACCCGGACCGCGCGCGGGGTCGTGGGCCTGCTCGCGCGGCTCAGCCTCGGCGACCAGGAGCGCTTCGGTGTGCCGAAGCCGGCTCACCCGATATGGCGCGAGCACGCCTGCGTCAGCCAGGACCTGCTCTCCTGCATCGGCCATGGGTGGATCTCGGTGAAGCCGAACGTGCGCGAGCTGCGCGGCGCAGAAGTCGCGTTCGACGACGGCAGAGTTCTGCCATTCGACGCGATCGTCTTCGCGACCGGTTATCGCGCGGAGTTTCCGTTCCTGGATCCCGCGCTCTTCCAGGTCGCCGACAACGAGCGCGTGCAGCTCTACCGGCGCATCGCCTCACCCGACGTGCCGAACCTGTTCTTCGCCGGCCTGGTCCAGCCGATCGGGCCGACGATCCCGCTGGTCGAAGTGCAAGGGCGCTGGATCGCCGCGGTCCTGGCCGGTGACATCGAGCTCCCGGGCCGCGACGAGATGCGGGTCGAGATCGACCGGCATTTCCAGGAGCAGAGAGCGCGCTACGTCGGATCTGCGCGCTACACGCTCGAAGTGGACTACCGCGACCACGCCAGTGCACTGAAGGCGGACATCGGGCGCGCCAGCGTGGCCAGGGCCGCCTGACGGGCCCGGGCGCCGAGCTGGCACAATCGCGCCCATGCGAACGCGCCAGCCGTCACCGCCCGCCCGATGCTGAGGATCACCGAACTCCGCCTGCCGCTCGATCACGCGCCCGATGCGCTGCGCCCGGCGATCGCAACGCGCCTGGGCATCGACGACGTCGACCTGCTCGGCTTCACCGTGTTCCGGCGCAACTACGACGCGCGCCGCAAGACTGCGATCGTGCTGATCTACACGATCGACTGCGAGGTGGCCGACGAGGCGGCGGTGCTGGCCCGGTTTGCCGAGGACCGCCACGTGCGGCCCGCGCCGGACACCCGCTACCACCTGGTCGCGCAGGCGCCAGCCGACTTCTACGCGGCGCAGCGGCCGCGGCCGGTGGTGATCGGCTTCGGGCCCTGCGGCATCTTCGCGGCGCTGGTGCTGGCCCAGATGGGACTGTGCCCGATCGTGCTGGAGCGCGGCAAGGCGGTGCGCGAGCGCACGAAGGACACCTGGGGGCTGTGGCGCAAGAGCGTCCTGAACCCGGAGTCGAACGTGCAGTTCGGCGAGGGCGGCGCCGGCACCTTCTCCGATGGCAAGCTGTGGAGCCAGATCAGCGACCCGCGCCACCTGACGCGCAAGGTGCTCGACGAGTTCGTCAAGGCCGGCGCGCCGGAGGAGATCCTCTACGTGGGCAAGCCCCACATCGGCACCTTCCGGCTGGTCAGCATGGTCGAGAAGATGCGCGCCGAGATCGTCGCGCTGGGCGGCGACATCCGCTTCGGGGCGCGGGTGACCGACCTGCTGCTCGAGGACGGTCCGGCCGACGAGGCGGGCCGCACGCTCCAATTGCGCGGCGTGGTGCTGGCCGACGGCGAACAGATCCGCACCGACCACGTGGTGCTGGCGCTCGGCCACAGCGCGCGCGACACCTTCGCCATGCTCCACGAGCGCGGCGTGTTCATGGAGGCCAAGCCCTTTTCGGTGGGCTTCCGGATCGAGCATCCGCAGGGCCTGATCGATCGCGCGCGCTTCGGGCCGAACGCCGGCAATCCGATCCTCGGCGCGGCCGACTACAAGCTGGTGCACCACGCGAAGAACGGCCGCGCGGTCTACAGCTTTTGCATGTGCCCGGGCGGCACCGTGGTGGCCGCCACCTCGGAACCCGAGCGCGTGGTCACCAACGGGATGAGCCAGTACTCGCGCGCCGAGCGCAACGCCAACGCGGGCATCGTGGTGGGCATCTCGCCCGATGACTACCGGCAGGACCGCAGCGCCACCGGGCCTGTGTCGCCGCTCGACGGCATCGCCTTCCAGCGTTTCTGGGAGTCGCGCGCCTACGCGCTGGGCGGCGGCGGCTATCGCGCGCCGGGCCAGCTGGTCGGCGACTTCGTGGCTGGCCGCCACGGCAAGGCGGTGGCGCGCGAGTTCGGCGGCGTGCTGCCCTCGTACAAGCCGGGCGTGACGCTGACCGACCTGGCCGAGCCGGGCAACGAGAGCCTGCCCGGCGAGGTGCTGGCCGCGATCCGCGAGGCGCTGCCGGCCTTCGAGCGGCAGATCCCGGGCTTCGCGATGCCCGACGCGGTGCTGACCGGCGTGGAGACGCGCACCTCGTCGCCGCTGCGGATCACGCGCGGCAAGGACTACCAGAGCCTGAACGTGGCGGGGCTCTACCCGGCAGGCGAGGGCGCCGGTTACGCCGGCGGCATCATGTCGGCCGGCGTCGACGGCATCGAGGTGGCCGAGAAGCTCGGCGCGCGGATGATCGCGGGCGCCTGAGCCGGTCTTCCGCGGACCGCGCGGCTGCGCACGGCCCTGTCCGCCTCAGGCCGCTTCGATCATCGTCGACGTGCGCTGCACGTCGCGCTCGAAGGCCGCGATCGTGTGCTCGGAAGTGGGCGTGTTCAGCAGTACGGTGCGCGCGACCTCGGCGTGCATCGCGAAGGTCTGGCCCAGTCGGGTGCGGGTCTCGGCCGGCAGCTCGTGGAGCATGGCGGTGACCAGCGCGTCGAGCGCGACCAGGCTGCCCTTCAGGTCGCAGATACGCTCGGTGGCTTCCTGCAGGTCTTTCATGGCGAATCCTCCAGGTGACGATGCGCGGGCAGGGAACTGCGGCGCGCTTGGGCAAAAAAAAACCGCGGACCAGGCCGCGGTTCTTTCGGGCAGCCCCGCGAGGGGCTGCCGGCGTGCCGATCAGAGCACGCGGATGTTCGAGGCCTGGGGACCTTTCTGGCCCTGGGTCACTTCGAACTGGACGCGCTGGCTTTCGGCCAGGGTCTTGAAGCCGCCGCCCTGGATCTGGCTGAAGTGGGCGAACAGGTCCTTACCGCCGGTGTCCGGGGTAATGAAGCCGAAGCCCTTTTCTTCGTTGAACCACTTGACGATGCCGGTCTCGGTCATGTCGATTTCCTTATTGATGAGTGTTGCGCAAGCACATGCCGACGCAGTGCAGAAACGCCAAGAAACTCACCGCTGGGAATTTCGACCGAGCCTGCCGGAGAACCCGGCTGGTGCAGAGGAGACTTACAGAAATACAGTCTTGAACAGATCTACGAAACAGATAGTACATGAAGCGGGGGCGCGGGGATACCTTTATTTTCGCAGCCGCGCGCGGGCTCACCCCGGATCGCCTTCGTCCACCCGCGTGACCATCACCTGGTCGATCTTGTAGCCGTCGACGTCCATCACCTCGAAGCGGTGGCCGGCCCAGGTCAGCGTGTCGGTGCGCCGCGGAATCCTGCGCAGCATCACCATCAGGAAGCCGGCCAGCGTGTCGTACTGGCCGCGGTGCGGCAGCGCCGTCGCGTCGGCGTCGATCGCGCGGGCCACGTCGCCGATCGGCGTGAGGCCGTCCATCAGCCAGGAGCCGTCGTCGCGGCGCACGATCTGCTCCTCGTCGCCGGGCGCCACCAGGCTGCCCATCACCGTGCTCATCACGTCGTTCAGCGTGATGATGCCGACCACCAGGCTGTACTCGTTGACGATCACCGCGAAGTCCTCGTGCGCCTGGCGGAACTGCTCGAGCACCTCGGACAACGTGAGCCGGTCGGGCACGATCAGCACCTTGCGGATCAGTTCGCCGGCGAACCTGTCGTTCAGAGAAATCGATTCGTTCTGCAGCACGCGCTGGAACAGGTCGGGCGCGTCCACGTAGCCGACCACCTGGTCGATGTGCTGGTCGCAGACCAGGTAGGTGGAGTGCGGCTGCGAGGCGATGCGGCTGCGGATCTGCTCGTCGCTGTCGTCGAGCAGCAGGTAGACGATCCGCTCGCGCGTGGTCATCGCGCTCTCCACCGTGCGGGTGTCGAGCTCGAACACGTTCTCGATGACCTGCTGTTCCTGCAAGGCCAGCAAGCCCGCCTGCGCGCTGGCCTCGGCCATGGCCAGGATGTCCGCCGAGGTGACCCGTTCGTCGCGCTCGGTGGGCAGCCGGAAGACGCGGATCAGCAGGTTGGCGAGCCCGTCGAAGACCCAGACGGCGGGCCGCAGCAGGAACATGAACCAGCGCATCGGGCCGACGACCCGCAGCACCAGTGCCTCCGGGCTGACCATCGCCAGCCGCTTCGGGAACAGGTCGGAGAACAGCACGAACAGCGAGGTCACCGTGGCAAACGACGCGACGAAGCCGATCGTGGCCGCGGCCTTCGGGCTCGCGACGTGCTCGAGCAGCGACACGAACCAGGGCGTGAGCGCGCCTTCGCCGACGATGCCGCCGAGGATCGCCACCATGTTCTGGCCGATCTGCACCACGGTGAAGTAGTTGCCCGGCTGGACCTGGATCTCCAGCGCGCGCGTCGCCCGCGCGTCGCCGGCATCGGCGAGCTGCTGCAGGCGCAGCCGGCGGGCGGCGGCCATCGCGATCTCCGACAGCGACAGGAAGGCGCTCGCCAGGATCAGCAGCAGGATCAGCGCGAGTGTCAGCGGAGACTCCATGTGGCGGTGATCGTCGGTGCGGTGTCGGGCAGCGGCCGCGCGGGCCTCACTCCCCGATGCTGAAGAAGCTGCGCCGGCCGCGCAACTCCGCGAGCTGCCTGACCAGCATCGCGAAGTCCTCGTCGCGGTCGATCGGGTTCAGGTGCTCGGTGTTCACGATCAGCAGCGGCGCCTCGTCGTAGTGGTAGAAGAAGCGGCTGTAGGTCTCGGCCAGCGCCCGCAGGTAGGGTTCGGAAATGGAGTTCTCCATCTGGATGCCGCGCTTCTGCACCCGCTCCACCAGCGTGTCGGGCTGGGCCTGCAGGTAGATGACCAGGTCGGGCGTGGGCGCCTGCGGGCTCAGGCTGTCGAAGATCTGCTGGTAGAGCCGCAGCTCGTCGTCGTCGAGCGTGAGCCGCGCGAACAGCGGGTCCTTGTCGAGCAGGAAGTCGCCCACCATGGCCTGCGAGAACAGGTCGTGCTGGGCCAGGTCGCGCAGCTGGTTGACCCGCTGGAACAGGAAGAAGAGCTGCGTGGGCAGCGCGTAGCGCCGGCTGTCGCGGTAGAAGCGCTCGAGGAAGGGGTTGCCCATTGCCTCTTCGAGCACCGGCTGCGCGCCGAAGCGCTCGGCCAGCTTGCGCGCCAGCGAGGTCTTGCCGGCGCCGATCGGGCCTTCGACGACGATGTGCCGGAAGCGCTCGAAGGGCGAGGCGAGGTCGGGGGCGGCGCCCGGTGCGGCAGTGTGCGGATCGGTCATCGGCAGGAGAGGATGCGCTTCAGGAACGGAAGATGAAGTAGACCGCGCCCAGCATGCACAGCGCGGCCCAGAGGTAGTCGAGCTTGACGGGCTGGTTCATGTAGAGCACGGCGAAGGGCACGAACACCGCCAGCGTGATCACCTCCTGGATGATCTTGAGCTGGGGCAGCGTGAAGTGTCCGAATCCTATCCGGTTCGCCGGCACTTGCAGCATGTACTCGAAGAACGCCACCCCCCAGCTGACGAGCGCGGCGATCCACCAGGGCCGGGCGGCCAGGTCCTTCAGGTGCGCGTACCAGGCGAAGGTCATGAAGACGTTGGACAGCGTCAGCAACAGGACGGTCTGCAGCGGGATCGGCAGCGTGCTCATGGATTGTCCCGGTTGTCTCGCGAGGGGGCGCTCGTGGGGGGGTACAGGGGCCCGGGCCACCCGGGCCGGTCGGGGCCGTCGGGCGCCGGGCGCAGTCGTTCGATCGGCTGGCCGGTGATGCGTTCGAGCAGCACGTCGACCCGGCCGTGGCCGGGTACCGAGAGCGCCGGCGCCAGTTCGGCCAGCGGCGCCAGCACGAAGGCGCGCAGGTGCATGCGCGGGTGAGGCAGCGCGAGCGCCGGGGAGTCGGACAGCGTGTCGCCGTGCAGCAGCAGATCCAGGTCGAGCAGGCGCGGCGCGTTGCGGTAAGGCCGCTCGCGGCCGGCGGCGTGCTCGATCGCATGCATCGCCGCCAGCAGGTCGGCCGGCGCGAGCAGGGTGTCGAGCGCGGCGACCGCGTTCAGGAACTCCGGGCCGGCCGCGTCGACCGGGGCGCTCCGGTAGAGCGAGGACACCGCGACGACCCGCGTGCCGGGCAGCGCGGCCAGTGCCGCGAGTGCGTCGACGAGCGCCCGCCTGGCGTCGCCC
>MEEC01000048.1 GCA_001724315.1 Lautropia sp. SCN 70-15
GGTTGGGGTCGGAACGACCCCGCGGTGCGGGAGTTCTTCAGCAGCCGCTTCGTGCCCGACGCCACGCCCGAGGTGCGCGCAGGCATGAACGAGCAGCAGCGTCGCAGCTGCGACGGACCGCGCGCGGCCGAGATCATGCGGGCGCGGGCCGAACTCGACGTGCGCGCGCTCGCGCCCCGGGTGACCGTGCCGACCCTGGTCCTGCACTGCGAAGGCGACCGCGCGGTGCCGGTCGAGCTCGGCCACGACATCGCTGCTTCGATCCCCGGCGCGCGCTTCGAGTCGCTGCCCTCGGCCAATCACGTGCCGCTGGGGCACGAGCCGGCTTTCACCCGGTTCTGTGACGCGGTCGTCGACTTCGTCACGGGCACTGGCGAGGCGCCCCGGCTCACGCCACGCGAACGCGAGCTCGCCGGCCTGGTCGCGCAGGGCCTGGACAACGCGCAGATCGCCGCGCGCCTGGGCGTGGCCGACAAGACGGTGCGCAACGCCCTGTCGGCCCTGTACGCCAAGCTGGGCGTGGACAACCGCGCCCGCGCCGTCGCACGGTCCCGGGACCTCGGGCTGTAGGCGCCCGCTCGGCGGGACATTCGTCCCGTTTGCGTGCGCGTGTGCGGGGGATAGCCTGCGGGCATGTGGTGCATCAGCCGTGATGACCGCGATCACCTTGCTCGGGAGGCCCCATGTTCCTGGACATCGATGGCAACCGGATGTTCACCCTCGCGTTCGGCAAGGGACCCCGGACGATCCTGGCCCACGGCGGCTGGATCAGCAACGTCGAGGATTGGCTCCCGGCGCTGGCGCCCCTGAGTGCGCGCTGGCGCACCGTCACCTATGACCACCGCGGGGCGGGCCTGACGCGGGTGCCCGTCGAGCGCATCACGCCCGAGGCGCTGGTGGACGACGTTTTCCGCGTGATGGACGCGCTGGGCATCGAGCGCTGCGTGATGGCCGGCTTTTCGCGTGGCACGGTGACTGCGATGCGGGCCGTGCTCGCCCGGCCCGAGCGCTTCGACGGGCTGGTGCTGATGAACGGCTGCGGCGAGGTGCGCTCACCCGAATTGACCGTCGCGCCGCGGGTGCCGCCGTCATCGTGGCCCGGCGCCACGCACGCCGACCGGTTGCGCTGGTTCCTGGAGCGCTGCACGCCCGAGCCCGACACCGAGCACATCCGGCGCTGGGGCGAGTACATCCTGACTCGCGCCACGCCGGAGGCGGCCGATCGGCTGTTCGTCATGGAGGCCGAGCAGCCCATCGACTGGGCCAGCCGGCTGCCTCAGCTGCGCCTCCCGACGCTCATCGTCCACGGCGAACTCGACGCCTTCTACCGCATCGAGCACATGCGCTACACCCAGTCCCTGATCCCCGACAGCGAACTGGTGGTCATGGAAGGTTCGGGCCACCTGCCGGCCCTGACGCGACCGATGGAAGTCGCGGCCCACATCGAGCGCTTCTTCACGGCTCGAGGCGTGTGAAGAGCCCTACTCCCACTCGATCGTCGCCGGCGGCTTCCCGGAGACGTCGTACACCACGCGGTTGATGCCCCGGACCTCGTTGATGATCCGGTTCGACACTCGGCCGAGCAGTTCGTGCGGCAGGTGCGCCCAGTGCGCGGTCATGAAGTCCTGGGTCTGGACCGCGCGCAGCGCGACCACCCACTCGTAGGTGCGGCCGTCGCCCATCACGCCCACCGATTTCACCGGCAGGAAGACCGCGAAGGCCTGCGAAGTCAGGTCGTACCACGAGTGGCCGTCGGGGCCCTTGGTATTGCGCAGTTCCTCGATGAAGATGGCGTCGGCCTGGCGCAGCAGGTCGGCGTACTCGGCCTTGACCTCGCCCAGGATGCGCACCCCCAGGCCGGGGCCGGGGAACGGATGGCGGTAGACCATCTCGCGCGGCAGGCCCAGCGCCACGCCGAGCTCGCGCACCTCGTCCTTGAACAGCTCGCGCAGGGGCTCGAGCAGCTGCAGGTGCAGCGTGTCGGGCAGGCCGCCCACGTTGTGGTGCGACTTGATCGTCTTGGCCTTGCCGGTCTTGGCGCCGGCCGACTCGATCACGTCGGGATAGATCGTGCCCTGGGCCAGCCACTTCGCGCGCGGCAGCCTGCCGGCCTCTTCCTGGAACACGTGCACGAACTCGCGGCCGATGATCTTGCGCTTGGCCTCGGGGTCGGACTCGCCGGCCAGCGCGTCCATGAAGCGCCGGGTGGCGTCGACGTGGATCAGCTTCATGCCCATGTGGGCCTGGAAGGTCTCGACGACCTGGGCGCCTTCGTTCAGGCGCAGCAGCCCGGTGTCGACGAACACGCAGGTGAGCTGGTCGCCGATCGCCTTGTGGATCAGGGCGCCGGCCACGCTGGAGTCCACGCCGCCGGACAGGCCCAGGATGACCTCCTGGTCGCCGACCTGCTCGCGGATCCTGGCGACCGCCTCGTCGATGTAGTTGCCCATCACCCAGTCGGCGCGGCAGCCGCAGATGTCGAGCACGAAGCGCGACAGCAGGCGCTTGCCCTGCACCGTGTGGGTGACCTCGGGGTGGAACTGGACCGCGTAGAAGCCGCGCGACTCGTCGGCCATGCCGGCCATCGGGCAGGACGGCGTGGACGCCATCAGCCTGAAGCCCGGCGGCATCTCGACGACCTTGTCGCCGTGACTCATCCAGACCTTGAGCATGCCGTGGCCTTCCGGCGTGCGGAAGTCCTCGATGCCCTCGAGCAGCCGGGTGTGGCCGTGCGCGCGCACCTCGGCGTAGCCGAACTCGCGGTGCTGGCCGCTCTCGACGCGCCCGCCGAGCTGCTGGGCCATGGTCTGCATGCCGTAGCAGATGCCCAGCACCGGCACGCCGAGCTCGAACACCGCCTGCGGCGCCCGGTCGGTGGACTCCTCCCAGGCCGACATGTGGCTGCCGGACAGGATGACGCCCTTGGGCGCGAACTCGCGCACGAAGGCGTCGGAGACGTCGCAGGGATGGATTTCGCAGTAGACGTGCGCCTCGCGCACCCGGCGCGCGATCAGCTGGGTGACCTGCGAGCCGAAGTCGAGGATCAGGATCCGGTCGTGCATGAACGCGTCAGTCGATCTGGTAATTGGGCGCTTCCTGCGTGATCTGCACGTCGTGCACGTGCGACTCGCGCATGCCGGCGGCGGTGATCTCGACGAACTCGGGACGCGTGCGCATGTCCTCGATGGTCGGGCAGCCGCAATAGCCCATGCTGGCGCGCAGGCCGCCGGCGAGCTGGTACAGGATGGCCACGACCGAGCCCTTGTAGGCCACCCGGCCCTCGATGCCCTCGGGCACCAGCTTGTCGACGTTGACCGAGGAATCCTGGAAGTAGCGGTCGGCCGCGCCCTGCTGCATGGCGCCCAGCGAGCCCATGCCGCGGTAGGTCTTGTACGAGCGGCCCTGGTAGAGCACGACCTCGCCCGGCGCCTCTTCGGTGCCGGCGAACATCGAGCCCATCATCACCGCGTCGGCCCCGGCCACGATCGCCTTGGCGATGTCGCCCGAGTAGCGGATGCCGCCATCGGCGATCAGCGGCACCTCGGTGCCGGCCAGCGCGCCGGCCACGTCGGCGATGGCGGTGATCTGCGGCACGCCCACGCCGGCCACGATCCGGGTGGTGCAGATCGAGCCCGGGCCGATGCCCACCTTGACCGCGTCGACGCCGGCGCCGACCAGCGCGCGCGCGGCGTCGCCGGTGGCGATGTTGCCGGCCACCACCTGCAGGTTCGGGTACTGGCGCTTGATCGAGCGGACCCGGTCGATCACGCCCTTGCTGTGGCCGTGCGCGGTGTCCACCACCACCGCATCGACCCCGTTGCGCACCAGCAGCTCGAGCCGCTCTTCCACGTCGCCGCCCACGCCGACCGCGGCGCCCACGCGCAGCTTGCCTTCGGCGTCCTTGCAGGCATTGGGCTTCTCGGTGGCCTTCAGGATGTCCTTGACGGTGATCAGGCCCTTCAGCTCGAAAGCCTCGTTGATCACCAGCACCCGCTCGAGCCGGTGCTGGTGCATCAGCGCCTGGGCCTCGTCGAGCGAGCCGCCTTCGCGAACCGTGACCAGGCGCTCGCGCGGGGTCATGATCGTGGACACCGGGGAATCGAGCCGGGTCTCGAAGCGCAGGTCGCGGTTGGTGACGATGCCGACCACCCGGCCGTTCTCGACCACCGGCAGGCCCGAGATCCGGTGCTGCTGGGTGAGCTTGATGACGTCGAGCACCTTCATCGAGGGCTCGATCGTGATGGGGTCGAGCACGATGCCCGACTCGTGCCGCTTGACCTTCAGCACCTCCGCCGCCTGCCGCTGCGGCGACAGGTTCTTGTGGACGATGCCGATGCCGCCTTCCTGGGCGATCGCGATGGCCAGGCGGGCCTCGGTGACCGTGTCCATGGCCGCCGATACCAGCGGCAGGTTCAGCGCGATGCCGCGCGTGAACCGGGTCTTCAGGGAGGTGTCGCGGGGGAGGATTTCGGAGTAAGCCGGGACGAGCAGGACGTCGTCGAAGGTCAGGGCTTTCTTCGCCAGTCGCATGGAACCCTCTGGGCGCAAAACCGCATTATACAGAGCCGGAGCCGGGCGCGGAACGGCCGGGAACTGCCGCGGGCGCCTCCCGAACGGCGGCGCCCGCGGCCCTCGCCGCCGGGCCGCGAGGCGGCGCCTTTCGTCGGCGCCGGCGCTCGTCGGCGCGGCCCCGCGCAGCAGAATCGGTTCATCGCCCTGGCCGTTCCGGACCGCTTCCCGATGAACCGTCGAATGCCTGCCCGTCGTCCCCACCCTGCCCTGCCGGCAGCCCGGCCCTTCGGCAAGCCTCGCCTGGCGGCGACCCTGCTCTGCGCAGCCATCGCCACGATGGCGGGGCATCCCGACGCGGCGGCCGCCCCGGCATTCAAGTGGCGCGACGCGAGCGGGCGAATCGTCTACTCCGACCTGCCGCCCCCGCCGGGCGCGCGGGTCACCTTGCTCGCCGCGCCGGCCGGGAGCGCAGCCGGGGTGTCCTCCACCACCCCGGCCGCGCCGCAGGAACCCCGGCCGGCGAGCTGGGTCGAACGCGAGAAGGCTTCGCGCCAGAAGGCCGCCGAGCGCGGCGAGGCCGAGCGGGAGCAGGCCGAGCTGGCCCGCCAGGCCGCCGAGCGCGAGCGTCTCTGCGAAGAGGCGCGCGCCGGCCTGCGCACGCTGGAGAGCGGCGTGCGGCTCACCACGATCGACGAGCGCGGCGAGCGGGTCGTCGTCGATGACGCCGAACGCGCCCGCCGGACCGAGGCCATGCAGCGCGCGGTCGCCGACCACTGCGGCAAGACCAGCTAACGCCGGTCTCGCCCCTTCTGCGCCTGCCGCACCTCGGCGCGGCGCCGCCTCGCCACCTTCGGATCCACCCGCAGGCCCTCGAGCAGCTCGACCCGGTCGCCCGGAAAGAGCGGCGCCGTCGGCGGCTCGAGCTCGCCGAACACGGCCGCGACCAGCCGGCCCGCGGTCAGCCCCTCGCGCAGCGCCGGCAAGTCGATGGCCGCCAGCGCGTCGCCGAGCGTGGCGCCTGCAGGCAGCGCGAGCGGGCGCAGGACCACCCGCCCCCCGGCGTCGACCCAGGCGAGCTCGATGTGCAGCGCGGGCTCAGCCGAGCGCATGCAGGTGCTCGGCGCGCCGCACGAAGGCGTCGACGAAGGAACGCGCAATGTGGTCGAACACGGGCTCGAGCACGCGGCCCAGCAGGCCCCCGGCGAAGCGGTACTCGAGCTCGAACTCGACCTTGCAGGCGTCCTCGCGCAGCGGCGAGAAGCGCCATTCGCCGTGCAGGTGGCTGAAGGGTCCGTCGCGCAGCGCCATCGTGATCCGGCGTCCGGGCTCGGGCGTGTTGTGCGTGGTGAAGCCCTGGCGAATGCCCCGGAAATCGATGCGAACCGTGGCGGTCACCGTGCCGTCTTCGTGGCGCTTGACCTCGGTCCCGCCGCACCAGGGCAGGAACTTCGGATAGTCCTCGACCCGCTCCACGAGCGCGAACATCCGTTCCGCCGGATACGGAACCAGGACGGACTTTCGGACGGAGTGCGGCGGGCGTGCAGTCATCGGCAGGGTCGGATCGGCTCGGGCGCGGCGAAACGCCCGAAATCGGCGAGAATTGTAAAGATGAGCATCGCGCAGAACAAAAAGGCCCTCCACGACTACTTCATCGAGGAGCGTTTCGAAGCCGGCCTCGTCCTCGAGGGCTGGGAGGTCAAGGCCATCCGGGCCGGCCGCGCCCAGCTGAAGGAAGGCTACGTCGTGATCCGCAATGGCGAGCTGTTCCTGATCGGCGCGCACATCACCGCGCTGCCCGAGGCCTCCACCCACATCAAGCCGGATCCGACCCGCACCCGCAAGCTGCTGCTGCACGGCGCGCAGATCGACAAGCTGATCGGCAAGGTCGAGCGCGCCGGCTACACGCTGGTGCCGCTCGACCTGCACTACAAGGGCGGGCGCGTGAAGTGCGAGATCGGCCTGGCCAAGGGCAAGAAGCAGTACGACAAGCGCGAGACCGAGCGCGAGCGCGAGTGGCAGCGCGAGCGCCAGCGGCTGATCAAGGCGGGCACGCGGGCCTGATCCCGGGCCCGGTTCCGCCCCCCGGGCCGCGGCGCATTGCCGCCCGAGCCGCTCAGGAGCGTGGCAGCCAACGGGCGTGCGAGGCGATCTTCTGCAAGCCCCGCAGGTCGCGCTCGGCGGGCGGCACGTCGGCCAGCAGCCGCACGAACAGCATCGCCGTGGCCAGCGCGTCGGCGCAGGCATTGTGGCGCTGGTCCACCGGGATCGCGAAGTGCGCCAGCCAGTCGTCGAGCGCGTGCCCCTTCGCCTCGGCGTGCAGGGCCGGCGCCAGCTCGGCCACGTCGAGCCAGGCATTGCCCAGCGCGTGGCCGCTCCACGACTTCAGCGCCCGCGACAGGAAACCGCGGTCGAACGCCGCGTGAAAGGCGACGACCGGCGAATCCCCGAGGTAGGCACGCAGCCGCTCGCTTGCACGGGCGGGATCGAGACCGCTTCGCTGCGCCGCCTCGCCGATGCCGTGGACCAGGATGTTCTCGCGCTCGCTGGGCGCAGTCTGAGCGACGAACAGCTCCAGGCTGTCGGCCATCGCGATCCGCGCGCGATCCCGATCTGCGCGCACCGCCACCGCGCCGACCGCCAGCACCCGGTCGGCGGCCGGGTCCAGTCCGCTGGTCTCGACGTCGAGCACGACCCAGCGAGTGACGGGCCCGTGTGCGTCGCGGCCTCTGCCGTCCCCGCGGACACGGCCCAGCAACCCGGCAAGCCAGTCGCGCATCAGCCCGGATAATCCGCGGCCAGGCGCTGCTGCAGTTCGCGCGCCTGGCGGAAGGACTCCCGAAGGATCCGGCGATCGATCGCCGACAGATCGCGCGCGTCGATCCGGTTCGGGTTGCCCTCGTTCCGCCCGGCCTCGCCGGCCAGGTGCAGCCTGTGCTGGACGCGCAGCCTCAGGCTCTGCAGGAACTGGAAGGCGGCGGTCCAGTCGCGCACCTCGGGCGCCGGGAGCGCGCCGGCCCGGGCAAGCTGGGCCAGGCGCTCGGCAGTGCCGGTCGCCCGAATCCCGTGCCCGAGGGCGAGCAGGCGCGCGCCGTCGACGAAGGGCGCGGTGCCGTTCAGCTTCAGGTCGATCGACGCCTCTTCGCGCGTGAAGAGGCTTCCCAGCATGCCGCCGGTCCAGGAAGCGGGCGGACCATTGCGCAAGGCGTTGTCGCTCATCTGCTTGAGGAATCGCGGCACGCGACGGGCATGCTCGGCCACGTGCTCGCGCAGCGTCCAGGCGAGCGAGGCATCGCCGGCGAGCGCGCGGAAATCGAAGAAGATGCTCGCGTTCAGCAGCGCGACCGGATCGCCCCGGTCGATCCAGCCGTCGAACTGCGCCCGCCACTGCTCGAGCGTCAGGCACCACTTGGGGTTGCCGGCCATGATGCCGCCCTTGCACAGCGGATAGCCGCAGTAGTCCAGCCCGCGGTTGACTTCGTCGGCGAAGGCCAGCAGCGCCTCCCGCGGCGCCGCGCCCTCCCCCACGATCAACGCGTTGTCCTGGTCGGTGGCGATCGTCTGCTCCTCCCGCCCCTCGCTGCCCAGCGAGAGCCAGCAGATCCGGTCGAGATCGATCCCATGCGCGACCGCGATCATGCCGATCAGGCGGACCGACAGCTGGTCGTTCAGGCGGCTGATGAGCCGGGTGATGAACTCGGCCGACACCCCCTGCGCCACCAGGCTGTGCGACCAGTGCCGGATGTCCCCGGCCACGATCGCGAGTCCCTCGACGTCGTCGGCCCGCCCGATCGCGTCGGAGATCTGGCGCAGCGTGCGCCGCTGCAGCACGAAGAGGTCGCGCTCGGTCACCACCCCGGCCAGGCGCCCCTCGCGCATCACCGGGATGTGGCGGATCGCGTGCTCGGCCATCCGCAGCATCGCGTCGCCGACCGTGTCGGCGGCGTCCATCGTGTAGACCGGCGAGGACATCACCTGCCGGATCGGCGCCTCGAGCGGCACCTGGGGCAGCACCACCCGGCCGACGACGTCCTGGCGGGTGAAGATGCCGTCGACCCGCTCGCGGCCGTCCGGTGCCGCGGACACGACCAGCATCGCGCCGACCGCCTCGCGCTCCATCCGCTCGAACACCGCGCGCAGGGGCTCGTCGGGCCCGCAGGTGACCGGCGGGCGGCGCAGCATCTCCGCGAGCGGCTCGTTCATCGAGCGCCACTGGGTGGTCTGGGCCGCGTAGTTGGCCTGCAAGGCCTGGTTGGAAAGGTCGAGCAGCGCGGCGGTGCGCCGCTTGCAGAAGTCCAGGAAGACGGGGCTGGAGGCCAGCAGGTCGTCGAAATCCTCCTTGGGCAGGCGCCAGCAGAACACGTCGCCCTGGGCCCGGTAGATCGAGCTGACCGGCCGCTCGGCCATCAGGGCGCCGACCGGCAGGGTGTCGCCAGGCGTCAGGTGGACCATGGGCAGCAGCTCGCCGGCCGACTCGCCGGGCGGCCTGCGCCAGCCCTGCACCAGGCCCTGGCGCACGATCCACATGGCCTCTGGCGTGCCCGAGGCCGGCTCGATCAGGGTCTCGCCATCGGCGAAGTACTCGAGCTCGAGCCGCTGCGCGAGGAAGTCGAGGTCCTCGGCCGCCATCAGCGAGAACGGCGGATGATCGAGCAGGAAGCTGCGCGCCGCGGCGAGCAGCGTCGGTGCGCTCATTGCTTCGTCTGGCGGATCACCGAGGTGGCGGCGGCCACCAGCGAGGACACGTCGGCCAGGTTGGCCGGCACGATCATCGTGTTGTTCTCCTTGGCCAGCTTGCCGAGCGCATCGACGTACTTCTCGGCCACCTGCAGGTTGACCGCCTCGATGCCGCCCGGATGGTTGATCGAGGCGGCGATCCGCTCGATCGCGCGGGCGGTCGCGTCGGCCACCGCCGAGATCGCCGAGGCCTCGCCCATCGCGCGGTTGATCTCGGCTTGCCGCTCGCCCTCGGAGCGCTGGATGCTGGCCTCGCGCTCGCCGGTGGCGATGTTGATCTGCTCCTGCTTGCGGCCTTCCGAGGCGGCGATCAGCGCGCGCTTCTCGCGCTCGGCGGTGATCTGCGCCTGCATCGCCCTCAGGATCTCGTTCGGCGGCGTCAGGTCCTTGATCTCGTAGCGCAGCACCTTCACGCCCCAGTTCAGCGCGGCCTCGTCGAGCGCCGACACCACGTTCGAGTTGATGATCTCGCGCTCCTCGAAGGTCTTGTCCAGCTCCATCCGGCCGATCACCGAGCGCAGCGTGGTCTGGGCCAGCTGGGTGATCGCCACGATGTAGTTGCTCGAGCCGTAGGAGGCGCGCATCGGGTCGGTGACCTGGAAGTAGAGCACGCCGTCCACGGTGAGCTGGGTGTTGTCCTTGGTGATGCAGACCTGGCTGGGCACGTCGAGGGGCACCTCCTTGAGCAGGTGCTTGTAGGCCACCCGGTCGACGAAGGGGATCAGGAAGTTGAGGCCCGGCGCCAGCACGCGGTCGAACTTGCCGAGCCGCTCGACGACCCAGGCGTGCTGCTGGGGCACCACCTTGAGCGCCCGGACGATGAAGACGATCGCCAGGACGAGGATGATCAGGGATACGCTGAAACCGCCGCTGGGCATGCTGGACTCCGTGGTTCGGGAAGGAGGGTGATCAGGAGGCGGATGGCGCCGAGGAAGCGGCGGCCGGGGCGGCCTGCCGGCGAACGATCAGCCGGTTGCCGTCGACCCGGTCGATCACGAAGGCCCCGGCGCGGGCCGCGGAGTCGGGCTCGCTCGGGTCGAGCTCCACCGCCCACTGCGCGCCGCGATAGGGCACGCGCGTGCGGCGGCCGTCGGTCCACTCGTCCACGCGCAGGCTTTCGCCGATGTCGAGCACCATGTTCCGGTCGGCGCCGGGCCGCATCGCCGCGGCGCGTGCGCGGCCCCGGCGCCAGAGCACGGTCCAGCCGACGATCGCGACCGCGGCGGTGGCGAGCACCTGCAGCGTGGCCGAGCCGCCGGCCCAGGCCACCGCGCCGCCGGCCAGCGCGCCCAGCGCGAGCACGAGCAGGTAGAAGGTCGTGGTGAGCATCTCGCCGACGCCGAGCGCCAGCGCAAGGATCCACCACCAGTGATGCACCTGCATTCGACTCTCCCTCGCGCGTCCGGTCGCGGACCTGCCCCCGGGGCTGCCGCATGCGGGGGATGCTAGCACCAACCCGACGCGCCGAAGCGGCCTCCGGTCGGCCTGCGCCGACGCCGGGTCGGGACAAGGGTCGTCGTTGCCGCCCGGAGGCGTTTCGGGCTAGGATTCGCGCCGTTGAGCCGCGGTCGGCGAGGCACCCGCCCGCCCTGCGTTCGATGGACCCATATCCGGAGACACCCTGATGAAAATGAAGCTCATCGGCTTCGCCATCGCCACCGCCTTTGCCGCCACCGCGGGCGTCGCCTCGGCCCAGACCGTGGTCAAGATCGGCCATGTCGGTCCGCTCACCGGCGGTATCGCCCACCTGGGCAAGGACAACGAGTTCGGCGGCCGCCTCGCGATCGAGGAACTGAACGCCAAGGGCCTGACCATCGGCGGCAAGCCGGTCAAGTTCGAGCTGATCGGCGAGGACGACGCCGCCGATCCGAAACAGGGCACCGCCGCCGCGCAGAAGCTGGTCGACTCCGGCGTGGCCGGCGTCGTGGGTCACCTGAATTCGGGCACCTCGATCCCGGCGGCCCGCATCTACAGCAACGCCGGCGTTCCGCAGATCTCGCCCTCGTCGACGGCCCCGTCGTACACCAAGCAGGGCTTCAAGACGACCTTCCGCGTGGTGGCCAACGATGGCCAGCTCGGCGGCACGCTGGGCCGGTATGCGGTCAACGAGCTGAAGGCCAAGTCGATCGCGGTCATCGACGACCGCACTGCGTACGGCCAGGGCGTGGCCGACGAGTTCGAGAAGGCGGTGAAGGCCGCCGGCGGCAAGATCGTCGGGCGCGAGTTCACCAACGACAAGGCCACCGACTTCAGCGCCATCCTGACCAAGCTGAAGGGCGCCAAGCCCGACGTGGTCTTCTACGGCGGCATGGACGCGGTGGCCGGCCCGATGATGCGCCAGATGAAGCAGCTGGGCATCGACGCCAGGTTCATGGGTGGCGACGGCATCTGCACCGGCGAGATGGCCAAGCTGGCCGGCGACGCGATCGGCGAAGGCAAGGTGATCTGCGCCGAGGCGGGCGGCGTCACGCCCGACAAGGCGGGGGCCATCGAAGACTTCAAGAAGCGCTTCAAGGCCAAGTTCGGCATCGACGTGCAGCTGTACGCACCCTACGTCTACGACGCGGTCAACACGATGGTCGCCGCGATGCAGAAGGCCGACTCGACCGATCCGAAGAAGTACCTGCCCGAGCTGGCCAAGATCAACTACGACGGCATCACCGGCAAGATCGCCTTCGACCAGTTCGGCGACATGAAGGACGCGGCACTGACGCTCTACACCTACAAGGGCGGCCAGAAGACGCAGATGATGGTCGTCAAGTGATCGCCACCGTCTGACGCGAAAACGGCCCCCTCGGGGGCCGTTTTCTTGTCCGCTGAATCGGCCCCCGAGGGGGCCGTTTTCCTTTCGGTCGAAGCGGCCTCCGAAGGGAGGCCGTTTCCGTTCCCGCTGGTCAGCCCGCCTTGGCGCCAGCCAGCCGCTGCCAGGTGGAAACCACGGTATCGGGGTTCAGCGAGATCGAGCTGATCCCCTTGGCCATCAGCCACTCGGCAAGGTCCGGGTGATCCGACGGCCCCTGCCCGCAGATGCCCACATACTTGCCGGCCGCGCGGCAGGCGTCGATCGCCCGCTCGAGCAGGACCTTCACCGCCGGGTCGCGCTCGTCGAAGCTCTCGGCGACCAGCCCCGAGTCGCGGTCCAGGCCCAGCGTGAGCTGCGTGAGGTCGTTCGAGCCGATCGAGAAGCCGTCGAAGTACTCGAGGAACTGCTCGGCCAGCAGCGCATTGGACGGCAGCTCGCACATCATGATGAGCTTGAGCCCGCCCTTGCCGTCGGCCCCGGCGCCCTGCCCGCGCTTCAGGCCGTGCTTCTCCAGCAGACCGACCACTGCCGCGGCCTCCTTCGTGGTGCGCACGAAGGGCACCATCAGCTCGACGTTGGTGAGGCCCATGTCCTCGCGGACCTTGCGCATGGCCATGCACTCGAGCTCGAAGCAGTCGCGGAAGCTCTCGGCCACGTAGCGCGAGGCACCGCGGAAGCCCAGCATCGGGTTCTCTTCCTCGGGCTCGTAGCGCGAGCCGCCGATCAGCTTGCGGTACTCGTTGGACTTGAAGTCGGACAGCCGCACGATCACCGGCCGCGGCCAGAAGGCTGCAGCGATGGTGGCCACGCCCTCGGCCAGCCGCTCCACGTAGAAGGCGCGCGGCGTGGCGTGGCCGCGCGCCACGCTCTCGACCGCCTTGCGCAGGTCGGGATCCACGTTCGGGTAGTCGAGGATCGCCTTCGGGTGGATGCCGATGTTGTTGTTGATGATGAACTCGAGCCGCGCCAGGCCCACGCCGGCGTTCGGGATGCGGGCGAACTCGAAGGCCAGGCTGGGATTGCCCACGTTCATCATGACCTTGACCGGCAGCTCGGGCATCGCGCCGGTGTCGACCTCGGTGACCTCGGTCTCGAGCAGGCCGTCGTAGATGTAGCCGGTGTCGCCCTCGGCGCAGGACACGGTGCCCAGCGCGTCGCTGGCCAGCCGGCTGGTGGCGTCGCCGCAGCCGACCACCGCCGGGATGCCCAGCTCGCGCGCGATGATCGCCGCGTGGCAGGTGCGTCCGCCGCGGTTGGTCACGATCGCCGAGGCCCGCTTCATGAC
>MEEC01000049.1 GCA_001724315.1 Lautropia sp. SCN 70-15
CCGCGCAAGCCGGCTTTCCGGGCTTCGCGCCCGATGCCTGCCTGGTCAATCGCTACGAGCCGGGCGCGCGCCTGACGCTGCACCAGGACCGCAACGAGCGGGACTTCGGCGCGCCGATCGTGTCGGTGTCGCTGGGGCTGCCGGCCGTCTTCCTGTTCGGCGGCCTCGAGCGCAGCGAGCGACCCCGCCGGATTCCGCTGGCTCATGGCGACGTGATGGTCTGGGGCGGCCCCGCCCGGCTCCGCCATCACGGCGTGATGCCGGTGAAGGCCGGCCATCACCCGCTTCTCGGTGACTGCCGCGTCAACCTGACCTTCCGCCGGGCCGGTTGAGGATCGCCAGCGCGGCGTGACGGCGCCGCGGCCGCGCCGACCGGATCCGGCCCAGTCAGCGGCCGAAGACCTTCTTCAGCAGGTCGGTCGTTCGGGCCGCCGGATTCGCCCGAATCTTCTTCTCCTCCTCGCCGACCATCAGGAACAGGCCGTCGAGCGCCTTGCCGGTCACGTAGTCGTCGAGGTCGAGCGACTGGCGGCCCACCAGCGGCACCTTCTCGTAGCGGCCGATCATGTCCTTGTAGGCGCGAGTGGCGCCGACCTCGTCGACCTTCTTCGAAACCACCGGCCTGAAGGCGGCGAACAGCCTGTCCTGCGTCTTGCCGCGGAAGAACTCGGTCGCCGCGGTGTCGCCGCCGGCGATGATGCCCCGCGCATCGTCGAGCGTCATGTCCCGGATGGCGTCGCCGAAGAAGCGGCTGGCCATCGGCACCGCAGCCTCGGCCGCCCGGTTCATGCTCAGCACGAAGTCGTCGACCTGCCTCTGGAAACCGGCCATCCGGGCGACGTCGGCCACCTTCTGGATCGACGCGGGCATCAGGATCTTCACCGCCTGGTTGCCGAAGTAGCCGTCGCGCCGGGACAGGCCGGCCACGGCGCGCTCGGTGCCCACGGCGAGCGCCTCCTTGATGCCGGCGACGTCGGTCTGCGCATCGCCGCTGCCGGCGCCGCCGGCAGACAGACCGGGCAGCGCGGCGCCGCCCTTCTTCAGCAGGTCGTCGAGCCGGGGCAGTTGCGCCCGCGCAGTGCCGCAGGCCAGCAGTGCGACCAGCGCCGCAAGTGTCGTTCGCCGCTTCATCCTCGGTCTCCCGTCGTCGTCGGACCCCATGCCCGCACGCTGTTCATCCTAGCCGATGCGGACCCCCGCGAGGCCGGCTTGCGCCGTCCCTTTGATTGCATCTACAATTGTTGTAATTACAAATCAACCCTCTGTCCGACCTTGTCCCTGATTTCCCATCTGGTGGCCAATTCGTGATGACCGCACGCTCCGCACAGCCTCCCAGGGCCTGCACGAACTTCCGGCTCCGCCAGCTGACCCGCCGCGTCACCCAGTTCTACGACGCGGAATTGGGCAAGACGGGCCTCAAGACCACCCAGTACTCGCTGCTGTCGCACGTGCTGAAGCTCGGCCCGGTACGGCCCGGCGAGCTGGCCCGCGCCATGACGATGGATGCGTCCACCCTGACCCGGAATCTCAAGCCGCTGATCGACGCCGGCTGGGTCGCCGTCACGGCCGGACCCGACGCGCGCTCGCGGACGATCACGATCACCCCGGCCGGGCGCGCCCTGCGCGAGGCCGCGCGAAGCGACTGGCAGCGCGCCCAGAAAGGCCTCGAGGCGCGCCTGGGGCCGGACAGGGTGATCGCCCTGCACGCGCTGATCGACGAATCCCTGGCGCTTCTCGACGCGCCGCCCGAAGGAGACACCGAATGAGCCGACCCTCCGACGGAACCGGGCAGGCCGCGGGCCCCGCGAGCCCCACGGTGCCGGACCCCGCCCGCGTCGCCGTCTGGCTGGTGCTGCTGGCCGCGGCCGGCACCTTCGCGCTCACGATGGGCACCCGCCAGACCATGGGCCTGTTCCTGAGCCCGCTCAACAGCGCTACCGGACTCGGACTGGGCAGCATCAGCCTGGCCTTCGCCTTCGGCCAGCTCTGGTGGGGGCTCACCCAGCCCTTCGCCGGCGCGATCGCCGACCGGATCGGCGCCGGCCGCGTGCTGCTCGCCGGCGTGCTGCTGGTGGCCCTGGGCACCGTCCTCACGCCTTTCATGACCACCACGGCCGGCCTCGTGCTCGCGATCGGCGTGCTGGCGGCCGGGGGCGCCGGCATGGCCGGACCGGCCGTGCTGATGGCCGCCACGATGCGGCTCCTGCCCCAGCGCATGCGCGGCATGGCCACCGGCATCGTCAACGCGGGCGGCTCCTTCGGCCAGTTCGCGATGGCGCCGATCGCGGGTGCGCTGATGGTCGGCTACGGCTGGTCGATCGCGATGCAGATCCTGGGCGCCATCGTGCTGCTCGCGCTGCCGGCCGCTTTCCTGCTGCGCGGAAACGGACAGGCTTCGGCATCCGCGGCCCCCTCCGCGGCCCCTGCCCCCTCCCCGGCCCCTTCTTCCGCCGCTGCCGCAAGCCCCCGGCCCGCCGGCGCTCGCGCCGCCCTCGCCGAGGCCGCTCGCGACCCCAGCTACCGGATGCTCTCGGCGGGCTTCTTCGTCTGCGGCTTCCACGTGGCCTTCCTGGCCACCCACCTGCCCGGCGTGATCGCCACCTGCGGCCTGCCGGTCCAGTTCGGCGCCTGGGCGCTGGCCATGCTGGGCCTGTTCAACATCGTCGGCAGCGTAGCCATGGGCTGGGCGGTCGGCCGCTGGCGGATGAAATCGCTGCTGTCGCTGGTCTACGCCACGCGCGCGCTCGCGGTGCTCGCCTTCCTGCTGGCCCCCAAGACCGGCTTCACCGTGCTGGTCTTCTCGGCAGTCATGGGCCTGACCTTCCTGTCCACCGTGCCGCCCACCGCCGGGCTGGTGGCCAAGCTCTTCGGCACCGCCAACATGGCGATGCTGTTCGGCGTGGTGATGCTGTCGCACCAGGTGGGCGGCTTCCTGGGGGCCTGGCTGGGCGGCCGCATGTTCGAGGCCACCGGCAGCTACGACTGGGTCTGGTACGTCGACATCATGCTGGCGGTGGGCGCCGCATTGATCCACCTTCCGATCCGCGAGGCCAGGCTCGCGCGCGCGGCAGCCTGAGCCGGACAGCAGGGTCGCCCGGAACGCGCCGGGAGCGCCGCTCGCCCCGGCCCGATATGATTCGTCTTTGCGACCCGATGGTCCCCCCACAAGCATGGCGAACCAGACGCCCCTCGAAGACTCCCCCGATGCCGCCGCCGGCGAGCCCGCGATCCGGCTGGTCGCCTCCTGCAACCTGCCTACCGAGTGGGGCATCTTCACGCTGCACGGCTTCGAGGAGGCCGCCACCGGCCGCGAGCATGTCGCGCTCACGATGGGCGACCTCGCCGACGGCGCGCCGGTGCTGGCCCGGCTGCATTCGGAGTGCCTGACCGGCGACGCGCTGTTCAGCCTGCGCTGCGACTGCGGCCCGCAGCTCGAGGCCGCGCTGGCCGCGATCGCCGCCGAGGGCCGCGGCATGCTGCTCTACCTGCGCCAGGAAGGCCGCGGCATCGGGCTGCTCAACAAGATCCGGGCCTACCGGCTGCAGGACGAAGGCGCCGACACGGTCGAGGCCAACCTGCGCCTGGGGCTCGCGCCCGACCTGCGCAAGTACGACATCGCCGCCGAAATGCTGGTCCAGCTCGGCGTGCGCGCGCTGCGGCTGATGACCAACAACCCGCGCAAGATCCGCGCGCTCGAGAAGGCCGGCATCGAGATCGCCGAGCGGGTGCCGCTGCAGATCGAGCCCAACCCCCACAACGCCGGCTACCTGCGCACCAAGCGCCAGCGGCTGGGCCACCTGCTGGCGGCCAGCGGCCTGCAGCCGGACGAGACCGCGCCATGACGCGGCCGGCCGGGTCGACGGCGCCGAGTGCGGGCGCCGCGGGACGCTTCGACGCGATCGTGATCGGCGCCGGCATCGTGGGCGCGGCCTGCGCGCGCCGCCTCGCCGAGAGCGGAATGAAGGTCCTGGTGCTCGAGCGCGAGCCCGCGCCGGCGACCCACTCGACCGGGCGCAGCGCGGCGGGCATCCGAATCCAGTTCAGCGAGGCGGTCAACGTGCAGCTGTCGGCCGCCAGCCTCGCCGAATACCGGGACATGCCCGAGGCCTCCTACCGCCCGGTGGGTTACCTGTTCTTCGTGCCGCCCGAACAGTGGCCCGCGCACCTGAAAGGCTACGAACTGCAGCGCGCCCTCGGCATGCCGGTCGAGAAGCTCACCGGCGAGCAGGCCGCGCGCATCGTGCCGGCCCGGGTCGACGACATCGCCGGCGCGACCTGGTGCCCGACCGACGGCATCCTCGACCCGCACGGCATCACGATGGCCTTCCTGGCGCAGGCGAAACGGCTGGGCGCCACCCTGAAGCTCAACGCGCCGGTGGAGGCGATCGCCGGCGCCGGCTCGGCCGCCGCGCCGCGCTGGCAGGTCCGCACGCCGGCGGGCGAGTTCGAGGCACCGGTGCTCGTCAACTGCGCGGGCGCCTGGGCGGGCCGGGTCGGCGCGCTGGCCGGCCTGCAGGTGCCGGTGGGTCCGGCGCGGCGCATCGTCTTCGCCACCGGCCCGCGTCCGCAGGAGGCCGTCTTCCCGCTGACCGTCGACGCCGGCACCGGCTTCTGGTTCCGCTCGGAAGGCCCGCGGATCGTCTTCGGCCTGAGCAACCCCGAGGACACCGGCTTCGAGGAAGGCATCGACTGGCCGTGGCTCGAAACGGTCTACCCGACCGCGGTCGAGCGCTTCCCCTGGTTCGAGACCCTGGACCTGGACCGCAAGGCCAGCTGGTGGGGCTACTACGAGGTCACGCCTGACCACCAGCCGGTGGTGGGCCCGATGCCCGGCGCGCCCGGCTGGTTCAATGCCTGCGGCTTCTCGGGCCACGGCGTGCAGCAGGCGGCGGCGATCGGCCGGGTGGTGGCCGCGCAAGTGCGGGGCGGCACGCCCTTCGTGGACGTCTCGTCGCTGGCCATCGAGCGCTTCAGCGGCTCCGACGCGCCGGCCAAGCGCGAATCGCTGATCGTCTGAACCGCTGCGCCGGTCGGCGCCGGTCCGCCTGAACCCGGGCGCCACGCGAAGTCGCGCGAAATCAGCGCCGGGCGGCTCGCGCGAAATCCAGCGCGCGCGCCGCGGCGGCCATGCCCATCGCCGCGGTCACGGTGACCAGCGAGCCGTAGCCGGCGCAGGACAGGCCGGCGCCCCCCGCCTGCGGCGCATCTGCCCGGGCCGCATCTGACTGAGCCCCATCCGCCTGGCTCGTGTCGCCCGAGGCGCGGCCGCCGGCCATGTGCTCGTCGCTGTAGATCGCCTCCACGCCGAAGCGCTTGCCCGGCTCGCGCGGAAACCCGTGCTCGCGCCGCAGGCGGGCGCGCAGCGAGGACAGCAGGGCGTCGCCCTTCGTGCCGGCCAGGTCGTCGCGGCGCAGGCGCAGCGGATCGTGGCGCCCGCCGGCTCCGCCGCACACGACCAGCTTCTGCCGTCGTTCGCGGCACAGCGCCACCAGCGCCACCTTGGCGCGCACCTGGTCGATCGCGTCGACCACGATCGCGTCGGGCGGCACCCGTTGCGCCGCGTTCTCCGGGGTGACGAAATCGTCGACGATGCTCACCCGGCACTCCGGCGCGATGTCGGCGATCCGCGCGCGCATCGCCTCGACCTTGGCGGCGCCCAGCGTGGACTCCAGCGCGAGCACCTGGCGATTCAGGTTGGACTCGGCCACGTGATCGAGGTCGATCAGCGTGAGACGCCCCACGCCCGAGCGGGCCAGCGCCTCGGCCGCCCAGGAGCCCACGCCGCCCAGCCCGATCACGCAGACGTGGGCGGCGGCGATCCGGGCGAAGGCCTCTTCGCCGAACACGCGCGCCACGCCCGAGAAGCGGCGCGGCGCTCCGGCCGAGCTCGCCTCGACCGGGCAGGCGGCGCCGGCCCCGGCCGAGGCCGGCTTCGCCTCCATCGACAGCGTCAGGGCAGCAGGATCGAGGAGCCGGTGTTCTTGCGCGACTCCAGGTCCTTGTGCGCCTTTACCGCGTCGGCCAGCGCGTAGCGCTTGTCGATCTCGATCTTCACCTTGCCCGAGCCGACCATCCGGAACAGGTCGGCCGCCATCTCGACCAGGTTCTCGCGCTTGGCCGTGTGCGGCATCAGCCCCGGCCGGCAGAGGTAGAGCGAGCCCTTGAGCACGGTGAGCGGAATCGGCGGCACCGGGCCCGAGGCGTTGCCGAAGCTGACCATCAGGCCGAAGGGCTGCAGCGAGTCGATCGAGGCCTGGAAGGTGTCCTTGCCCACGCCGTCGTAGACCACCGGCACCATCGCACCCTTGGTGATCTCGCGCACCCGCTCGGGCACGTTCTCCTTGCGGTACAGGATCACGTGGTCGGCGCCGAACTTCTTCGCAAGCGCCGCCTTCTCTTCCGAGCCTGCGGTGCCGATCACCGTCACGCCCAGCGCCTTGGCCCACTGCATCGCGATCAGGCCCACGCCGCCGGCGGCCGCGTGGAACAGGATGGTCTGGCCCTTCTGCAGCTTGTAGGTGCGGCGGAACAGGTACTGGACGGTCAGGCCCTTGAGCATCATCGCCGCCGCGGTCTCGAAGTCGACCTTCTTCGGCAGCTTCACCAGCACGGCGGCCGGCATGTTGCGCAGCTCGGCGTAGGCGCCGACCGGCCCGCCGCAGTAGGCGACCCGGTCGCCGACCTTCACCTCGGTCACGCCCGCGCCCACCGCGGTGACCACGCCGGCGCCCTCGAGGCCGATGCCGCCGGGCAGCGGCATCGGGTAGAGCCCGCTTCGGTAGTAGGTGTCGATGTAGTTGAGGCCGAGCGCGTGGTTGCGCACCTGCGCCTCGCCGGGGCCGGGCGCGCCGACCTCGACGTCGACCAGCTTCATCACCTCGGGACCGCCGGTCTCGGCGATCCGGATCGCTTTCGTCATTGCCGTCTCCTCGTGGATCTGTGAACGATGATCAGAACGTGCCGGGGTAGTTGCCGCCGTCGATCAGGAAGTTCTGCCCGGTGACGTAGCCGGCCTGCGCGCTGCACAGGTAGGCGCAGGCCTGGCCGAACTCCCACGACGTGCCGAAGCGGCCGGCCGGAATCGAGGCCATGCGGCGCGCCGCGGCCTCTTCCAGCGTGATGCCGGCGGCGGTGGCGGCGGCCTGGTTCGTGCCGCGCAGGCGATCGGTGTCGAACATGCCGGGCAGCAGGTTGTTGATGGTCACGTTGTGGACCACCGTCTTGCGAGCCAGGCCCGCGACGAAGCCGGTCAGGCCCGAGCGCGCGCCGTTGGACAGGCCCAGGATGTCGATCGGCGCCTTGACCGCGCTCGAGGTGATGTTGACGATCCGGCCGAACTTGCGCTCGATCATCGGGTCCACCGTGGCCTTGATCAGCTCGATCGGCGTGAGCATGTTGGCGTCGACCGCCTTGATCCAGTCGTCGCGGGTGAACTTGCGGAAGTCGCCCGGGGGCGGCCCGCCGGCGTTGTTCACCAGGATGTCCACCTGGGGCGCGGCGGCCAGCGCCTCGTTCCGGCCGGCTTCGGTGGTGATGTCGCAGGCCACCGCCCGGACCTCGACGCCGGTCTCGCCGGCGATCCGCCTGGCGGCCTCTTCCAGCGGACCGGCCGAGCGCGCGTTGATCACCAGGTTGACGCCTTCCTTCGCGAGCGAGATCGCGCAGCCGTAGCCCAGTCCCTTGCTGGCGCCGCAGACCAGCGCCCATTTGCCGGCAATGCCGAGATCCATCGTCAGACTCTCCGTTGTTGTCGTGTAAGAAAGAAGATACCGGCAAGCACGATGGCCGTGCCGAGCACCTGGGTTCCGGAAACGGTCTCGCCGAGCAGCAGCGCGCCCAGCGCGATCGTGGACACCGGGCCGAGCATCCCGGTCTGCGCGGCCGCGGCCGAGCCGATGCGGTCGATCGCGAACATGACCAGGAAGACCGGCAGGACGGTGCACAGGGTACCGTTGAGCAGCGACAGCCACCAGACCGGCGCCGGTTGCACCAGCAGCGCGCCCGCATCCAGCACAAGCGCCTGCGCGATGCAGGCCAGGCTCGCCACGATGCTGGCCCAGGCGGTCAGACGCACCGGCCCGAGCCGCTTGACCAGCTGCCCGCTGACCACCAGGTAGATCGCGTACGACAGCGCGCTGGCGAAGACCAGCAGGCCGCCCAGCGGCACGTTCGCCCCCTCCACCCGCACGTCGTGCGCGAACACGAGGAACACGCCGAGATAGGTGATGGCCAGCGCGATCACTTCGTGCCGGCGAACCGGCCGGCGCAAGGCCAGCGCGGAGATCAGCAGGACCAGCGTCGGGTTCAGGTACAGGATGATCCGCTCCAGGCCGGCGGAAATGTACTGCAGCCCGAGGAAGTCCAGGTAGCTGGCCAGGTAGTAGCCCAGCAGCCCCAGCACGACGACCTGCAGCCGGTCGCCCGGGCGCCAGACCATCGGCGCGCGCCTGCCGATCCACCAGGCCGCCGCCGCGAAGAAGGGCAGCGCGACCAGCATGCGCATCGCGATCAGCGTGGCGGGATCGACCTGCCAGCGATAGGCGAGCTTGACGATGATCGCCTTGGCCGAGAACAGCACCGCACCGGCCGCGGCCAGCGCGAAGCCGCCGGCGCGCGAGGGCGCGGGGGCGCCGGTCAACGCTTCGTGCCGCCGAGCAGCGTGCCGAGGATGCCGCGGACGATCTGCCGGCCCAGCGTGGAGCCGATCGAGCGCGCGGCGCTCTTGGCCATCGCCTCGACCGTGGATTGCCTGCGCCCGCCGCCGCCGAGGATGTCGTCGAGGATGCCGCCCTGACCGGCCTGGCCGGCGCGGCCCCTCTGTGCCTTTTCCTGCTCCTTCGCCGCCTGCTCGGCCGCCTGCTCGGCGGCTTCGCTCTCGGCGCGCGCCTTGAGCAGCTCGAAGGCCGACTCGCGATCGACCGTCTTGTCGTAGACGCCGGCAACGATCGAATGGCGCAGCAGCGGCGCGCGCTCTTCGTCGGTGATCGGGCCGATCCGCGAGGCCGGCGGGCACACCCAGGCGCGCTCGACGACACTGGGCCGGCCCTTCTCGTCGAGCATCGAGATCAGGCCCTCGCCGACGCCCAGCTCGGTGATCGCCTTCTCGGTGTCGATCGCGGGGTTCTGCCGCATGGTGCTCGCCGCGGTGCGCACCGCCTTCTGGTCGCGCGGCGTGTAGGCGCGCAGCGCGTGCTGGACCCGGTTGCCGAGCTGGCCCAGCACCGTCTCCGGAACGTCGAGCGGATTCTGGGTCACGAAGAACACGCCCACGCCCTTGGAGCGGATCAGCCTGACCACCTGCTCGACCTTGTCGAGCAGCGCCTTGGGCGCGTCGTCGAACAGCAGGTGGGCCTCGTCGAAGAAGAAGACCATCTTGGGCTTGTCGCGATCGCCGACCTCGGGCAGGCGCTCGAAGAGCTCGGACAGCAGCCAGAGCAGGAAGCTGCCGTAGAGCTTGGGCGCGTTCAGCAGCCGGTCGGCGGCCAGGATGTTCACCACGCCGCGCCCCTGGGCGTCGGTCTGCATCAGGTCGTCGACGTTCAGCATCGGCTCGCCGAAGAAGCGGTCGGCGCCCTGCTGGTCGAGCACCAGCAGCGCGCGCTGGATCGCGCCGATCGACGCGGCCGACACGTTGCCGTAGCTGGTGGTGAACTCGCGCGCGTTCTCGCCCACGAACTGCAGCATCGCGCGCAGGTCCTTGGCGTCGAGCAGCAGCATCCCCTGCTCGTCGGCGATCTTGAAGACCAGGTGCAGCACGCCTTCCTGGGTCTCGTTCAGGCCCATCATCCGCGACAGCAGCAGCGGCCCCATGTCGGACACGGTGGCGCGCAGCGGATGGCCCTTCTCGCCGTAGACGTCCCAGAGCGTGACCGGGACACCGGCGAAGGCGGGCATCTCGAAGCCGAGCCTGTCCAGGCGCTCCTTCAGCTTGGGCGAGGCCGCGCCCGGCTGCGACAGGCCGGTCAGGTCGCCCTTGACGTCGGACAGGAACACCGGCACGCCGATGGACGAGAAACGCTCGGTGAGCACCTGCAGCGTGACCGTCTTGCCGGTGCCGGTCGCCCCGGTGATCAGGCCGTGGCGGTTGGCGAGCGCCGGGAGCAGGTGCAGCAGGGAGTCGCCGTGGCGGGCAATGAGGAGGGGCTCGGGCATGGGCTCGGCGCGGCGATGCGCGCGGGGAGAAATGGGGGGCGAATGCTAAAATCGGCGGTTTTCCGATGCAGCTATTCGACCACGGCGGCCGCTGGCGAGGCAAGCGGCGCCCGGGTGGTCGCCAGGCGAGAGGGCAAGAGGCGATACATGGCGGGTCACTCGAAATGGGCCAACATCCAGCACCGCAAGAACCGGCAGGATGAAAAGCGCGGCAAGCTGTTCACCCGGCTGATCCGCGAGATCACCGTCTCCGCCAAGCTCGGCGGGGGCGACCCGGGCACCAACCCGCGCCTGCGGCTCGCGCTCGACAAGGCCTCCGACGCCAACATGCCCAAGGACACGGTCCAGCGGGCCATCCAGAAGGGGATCGGCGGCCTGGAAGGCCAGAACTACGAGGAAATCCGCTACGAAGGCTACGGCATCGGCGGCGCGGCGGTGATCGTCGACTGCATGACCGACAACCGCACCCGCACGGTGGCCGAGGTGCGCCACGCCTTCTCGAAGAACGGCGGCAACCTGGGCACCGACGGCTCGGTGGCCTTCATGTTCCGCCACTGCGGGCAGATCCTGTTCGAGCCGGGCACCTCGGAAGAAAAGGTCATGGAAGTCGCGATCGACGCCGGCGCCGAGGACGTGCTCACCGACGACGAAGGCGGGATCGAGGTGCTCAGCGCGCCGGGCGACTTCGAGGCGGTCAAGGGCGCGCTCGAGGCCGCCGGGCTGAAGCCCGCGCTGGCCGAGATCACGATGCGCCCCGACACCATGACCTCGCTCGCCGGCGACGACGCCGCGAAGATGCAGAAGCTGCTCGATGCGCTCGAGAACCTCGACGACGTCCAGCAGGTGTACACCAACGCGGAATTCGACGAGACCGGGCAATCATGAAAATCCTCGTAGTCGGCTCCGGCGGCCGCGAGCACGCGCTGGCCTGGCGGCTCGCCCAGTCGCCGCGGGTCCAGATGGTCTACGTGGCGCCGGGCAACGGCGGCACGGCCCGCGAGCACAACCTGGTCAACCTGCCGATCGCCAACCTCGAGACGCTGGCCGCGTTCGCCGAGCGGGAGAAGGTCGCGTTCACCGTGGTCGGGCCCGAAGCGCCGCTGGCCGCGGGCATCGTCGACCTGTTCCGCGAGAAGGGCCTGCGCATCTTCGGCCCCACCCGCGCGGCGGCCCAGCTCGAGTCCTCCAAGGACTTCGCCAAGGCCTTCATGAAGCGCCACGGCATTCCCACCGCCGACTACGAGACCTTCGCCGACGCGAAGGCGGCGCACGACTACGTGAACCGGCGCGGCGCGCCGATCGTGATCAAGGCCGACGGCCTCGCCGCCGGCAAGGGCGTGGTGGTCGCCACCACGCTCGACGAAGCCCACGCGGCCATCGACGCGATGCTGGTCGACAACAGCATGGGCGACGCCGGCGCGCGCGTGGTCATCGAGGACTTCCTCGAGGGCGAGGAGGCCAGCTTCATCGTCATGGTCGACGGCCGCCACGTGCTGCCGCTGGCCTCCAGCCAGGATCACAAGCGGCTGCGCGACGGCGACCAGGGGCCGAACACCGGCGGCATGGGCGCTTACTCGCCCGCCCCGGTGGTCACACCCGACATCCACGCGCGGGTGCTGCGGGAGATCATCAAGCCTACCGTCGAGGGCATGGCCGCCGACGGCATCCCGTTCACCGGTTTCCTCTATGCCGGGCTCATGATCGACGCCACCGGCAAGCCGCGCACGCTGGAGTTCAACTGCCGGATGGGCGACCCGGAAACCCAGCCGATCATGGCACGCATCAAGAGCGACCTGGTCGAGGTCTTCGAGCACGCGCTGTCGGGCACGCTGGACCAGGCCGAGATCGAGTGGGACCGCCGCACCGCGCTGGGCGTGGTGCTGGCCGCCAAGGGCTACCCCGACTCGCCGCGCAAGGGCGACGTCATCGAAGGCCTGCCGGCGCACGGCAACGAGTTCGGCGAGGACTGCATCGTCTTCCACGCGGGCACCGTGGCCGACGGCGAGCGCACGCTCACCGCCGGCGGGCGCGTGCTCTGCGTGACTGCGCTGGGCGACTCGGTCAAGATCGCCCAGGCCCGCGCCTATCGCGCGATCGAGTCGCTGCGCTTCGACGGCATGCAGTACCGGCGCGACATCGGCCACCGCGCGATCGGCCGCGGCGGCAACGCCCGATGAACGAGCCCCCGCTGCGCGTGGTGCCGGCGCCCGGCTCCGCTTCCGCCCCCGATGCGGGCGCGGTGCGCGACTGGCTGCTGGGCCTGCAACAGCGGATCGTGGCCGGGCTCGAGGCCCTCGACGGCCAGCCCTTCCGGCGCGACGCCTGGCAGCGCGAGCCCGGCGGCCCGAGCGAACTGGGCGGCGGCGGCGGCGTGAGCTGCGTCATCGAGGAAGGCGGCGTGTTCGAACGCGGCGCCGTGCTGTTCTCGCACGTGCACGGCGACCACCTGCCCGCCGCGGCCAGCGCGCGTCGCCCGGGGCTGGGCGGGCGGCCCTTCGAGGCCACCGGCGTGTCGCTGGTCCTGCATCCGCGCAATCCCTACGTGCCCACCGTGCACATGAACGTGCGCTTCTTCCTCGCCGGCGGCGAGGGCGACCCGATCTGGTGGTTCGGCGGCGGCATGGACCTCACGCCCTACTACCCGTTCGAGAAGGACGTGGTCCGCTTTCACGGTGTCTGCAAGCAGGCGCTCGAGCCCTTCGGCGCGGACTGGCATCCGCGCTTCAAGAAGTGGTGTGACGAGTACTTCCACCTTCGGCATCGGGGCGAGGCCCGCGGCGTGGGCGGCGTGTTCTTCGACGACCTGAACGAGCCAGGCTTCGACACCTCGTACGCGATGACGCGCGCGGTCGGCGACGCTTTCCTCGAGGCCTACGCGCCGATCGTCGAGCGGCACCGCGACGCCGCCTACGGCGAGCGGGAGCGCGACTTCCAGGCCTATCGGCGCGGCCGCTACGTCGAGTTCAACCTGGTCTACGACCGCGGCACGCTGTTCGGGCTGCAGTCGGGCGGGCGCACCGAGTCCATCCTCTGCTCGATGCCGCCGATCGCTCGCTGGCGCTACGACTGGCATCCCGCGCCCGGCACGCCGGAAGCGGCGCTCTACACCGACTTTCTCGGCGCGCGCGACTGGG
>MEEC01000050.1 GCA_001724315.1 Lautropia sp. SCN 70-15
GTCCCCGGGCCGGGCCGGCCGCCGGCGCGCGCTGGCCGCGCTCGCAAGCTTCACCCTGGTCGCCTGCTCGACCCGGCCGCCGGGCGCGGGCGGGCCGCAGGGCGGTTCGGCGCCGGTTCCCGAGGCGCTTGCCTCCGTCCGGTTCGCGCTGCTCGGCGAGGTCCACGACAATCCTGCCGGGCATCGCCTGCGGCTCGCCTGGCTGCGCGAAATGACCCTTGGGCGCCGCTGGGCAATCGCGCTTGAGCAGTTCGATGCGCCCATGCAAGCGCGGCTCGACGCGGCGCGCCCGAGGCTCGCCGATCGGATTGCCGCCGACCCGCGCCGGGCCGCGCGCGAGCTGGCCGAAGCCGCCGGCTTCTCCTTCGAAGGCTGGGACTGGTCGCTCTACGAGCCGGTGATCGTCCTTGCGCTCGAGCGCGGCCTGCCGCTGGTGGCGGCCAACCTCCCGGTGGGCCGGAACAGGCCGCTCGGCGACGTGCGGCCGCCCGCAGGCTGGGGCACGGCCGAGGCGCGAGCCATGGCCGAGGCGATCCGGGACGGCCACTGCGGGCTCCTTCCGGAGCGGGCCGTGGACGGGATGGTTCGCATCCAGATCGCCCGCGACGCGACGATGGCGCGGTCGATGGCCGACGCGCATCGCGCGACCGGCCTGCCGGTGGCGCTGCTGGCCGGAAACGGGCACGTGCGCGCCGACATCGGCGTGCCCTTGCACCTCGCCGGCCTGATGCCGGGCGAGCGCATCGCGGCGCTGGGGATCGGCGAACGCGGGGCGGCGCACCCCGGCCGCTTCGACCGCTGGTTCGAGGTCGAGCCGATCGATCGCGAGGATCCCTGCGAGGCGCTGCGGCGCCGGTTCGGCGCGACCTAGCTGGCTAGCGCAGCCCCAGCACGTCCTGCATGTCGTACAGGCCCTCGCCGCGCCCGGCCAGGAAGCGGCAGGCGCGCAGCGCGCCGTGCGCGTAGGTGACGCGGCTCGACGAGCGGTGGGTGATCTCGATCCGCTCGCCGATGCCGGCGAACATGACCGTGTGGTCGCCCACGATGTCGCCGCCGCGCACCGTGGCGAAGCCGATCGTGGACGGATCGCGCTCGCCGGTCACGCCCTCGCGGCCGTAGACGGCGACCTGCTTCAGGTCGCGCCCGAGCGCCCGCGCGACCACTTCGCCCATCCGCAGCGCGGTACCCGACGGGGCGTCGACCTTGTGCCGGTGGTGGGCCTCGACGATCTCGATGTCGTAGCCGCTCGACAGGATCTTCGCGGCGACTTCGAGCAGCTTGAAGGTGGCGTTGACGCCCACTGCCATGTTCGGCGCGAAGACCACGGCGGTTTGCTTCGCCGCGGCGTCGATGGCCGCCTTGCCAGCGGCATCGAAGCCGGTGGTGCCGATCACCGCCTTCACACCGTGCTTCAGGCAGGCCTCCAGGTGTCGCAGCGTGCCTTCGGGCCGGGTGAAGTCGATCAGGAAGTCCGCCCCGGCCAGCGCCGCGTCGAGATCGGCGGTGATCGCCACCCCGGTGGCGCGGCCCGAGAACTCGCCCGCATCGCGACCCAGCAGCGGGTTGCCGGGGACGTCGAGCGCGCCGACCAGCTGCGCGTCGTCGGCGTCGGACACGGTGTCGATCAGCATCCGGCCCATGCGGCCGGTGGCGCCGGCAATCGCGATGCGCATCGTCATCGGTCAGGAATCCTTCTTGGATGAATCGGTGGGGCGATAGCCGGGCAGGGCCGGGTCGGTCGGATCCTCGCGCTGCGGCAGCGGGTCGGCGTCGACGCCGGCCACCCGGTCGTTCGCGAAGCGCACGGTGACCCGGCGCAGCTCGGTCTTGCCGTTCGGGTGCTTGAAGCTGAAGACGTAGTCCCAGCGGTCGGTGTGGAAGACGTGGCCGAGCAGCGGCGTGCCGAGCAGGAAGCGGACCTGGTCGCGGGTCATGCCTTCGCGAACCTGGTCGACCTGCTCGCGCGTGAGGTAGTTGCCCTGGGGCAGGCCGGTCCGGTAGGGCTCCAGCAGCCCGCTGCGCGAGGTGTCCTTCGACGCGCAGCCCAGCGTGCCGAGCGCGGCGGCCGCGACGGCGCCGGCGATCGCGAGTCGGGCGGCGCGGCTGCGTGCTGGACGTGCGGTATCCGTGTTCATGGTGCCGGGAAGGGGCGGGCCCGAATGGAAAGCCGATATCATACGACCACCCGTCCCCGCTCCTGGCGCCCGCCATGTCCGCCACCATCGAACTCAAGAGCATGGGCCTGAAGGCCACCTTGCCCCGCCTGAAGATCCTGGAGATCTTCCAGCAGGGCAAGCAGCGGCACATGAGCGCCGAAGACGTCTACCGGGAGCTGCTCGCCGAGAACCAGGACATCGGCCTGGCCACCGTGTACCGGGTCCTGACCCAGTTCGAGCAGGCGGGCCTGCTCAAGCGCAGCAACTTCGAGGCCGGCAAGGCCGTCTTCGAGCTCGACGAAGGCAAGCACCATGACCACCTCGTCTGCCTGCAGTGCGGCCGGGTCGAGGAGTTCTACGACGCCGAAATCGAGAAGCGCCAGCAGAAGATCGCGCACGAGCGCGGCTTCGAGCTGCAGGACCACGCGCTGGCGCTCTACGCCAACTGCACCCGCAAGAACTGCGAGTACCGCCGCGGCTGACCCGCACATGGGCGGCGGGCGGGTTCCCAGGCGCGCGCCCCCACGCGGCTTGCTAAGTTGCGCTCATGAGCGCGCCAATCCTCGATCCGATCGCACCGCCGGAGGGCATCTTCGACGAGATGCTCGACGCCGGCGGGAACTGCCGTCCGCATTACGCCGCCTACGGCCGCTGGCTGGGCGAGGCCAGCGTGGAGTCGATGGCGGCCAAGCGGGCCGAGGCCGACCTGATCTTTCGCCGCAGCGGCATCACCTTTTCGGTCTACGGCGACGAAGGCGGCACCGAGCGGCTGATCCCGTCCGACCTGGTGCCCAGGATCATCCCCGGCGCCGAGTGGTCGCTGCTCGAGCGCGGGCTGGTCCAGCGGGTCACCGCGATCAACCGCTTCCTCGCCGACATCTATCACGGCCAGGAGATACTGCGCGCCGGCGTGATCCCGGCCGAGCAGATCCTGGCGAACGACCAGTACCAGGTCGCGATGATCGGCACCCGCGTGCCCCGCGACATCTACGCGCACATCGTCGGCGTGGACATCGTCCGGCACGCCGACGGCTGCTACTACGTGCTCGAGGACAACCTGCGCGTGCCCTCCGGCGTGTCCTACATGCTGAGCAATCGCCGCACCATGATGCGGCTGTTCCCCGATCTGTTCCGCAGCCATGCGGTGCGCCCGGTCGAGCACTACCCGGCGCTGCTGCTGCACACGCTTCGTGCGGCCACCGAAGTCGACAACCCGACCGTGGTGCTGCTGACCCCGGGCCGTTACAACAGCGCCTACTTCGAGCATGCCTTTCTCGCCCGGCAGATGGGCATCGAGCTCGTCGAGGGCCAGGACCTGTTCGTGCGCGACGGTTTCGTGTGGATGCGCACCACTTCGGGGCCCCAGCGGGTCGACGTGATCTACCGGCGCATCGACGACAACTTCCTCGATCCGCTGGCCTTCCGGCCCGATTCGATGCTCGGGGTGCCCGGACTGCTGGCCGCCTATCGACTCGGCAACGTGGCGATCGCCAATGCGATCGGCACCGGGGTGGCCGACGACAAGTCGATCTATCCCTACGTGCCGGAAATGATCCGCTTCTACCTGGGCGAGGAGCCGATCCTGCGGAACGTGCCGACCTGGATGTGCCGCAAGCCCGATGACCTGAAGTACGTGCTGGACCACCTGCCCGAGCTGGTGGTCAAGGAGGTGCACGGCGCGGGCGGCTACGGCATGCTGGTCGGCCCGACCAGCACCGCCGACGAGATCGCGCGCTTCGCGCAGGTGCTGAAGGCCGAGCCGGCCAACTACATCGCGCAGCCCACGCTGGCGCTGTCCACCTGCCCCACCTTCGTGGACGAGGGCATCGCGCCGCGCCACATCGACCTGCGGCCCTTCGTGCTGGTCGGCCGCGAGATCCGGATGGTGGCGGGCGGCCTGACCCGGGTGGCCCTGCGCAAGGGCTCGCTGGTCGTCAATTCCTCGCAGGGCGGCGGCACCAAGGACACCTGGGTGGTCGACGAGCCGGGCAGCGCCGCCGCGCGCAGCCACGCGCAGCCCGCCGCGGGGCTGGCGATCGAGCCGGTGCCGCCGGTGATGCCGGAGCAGGCGCACGAGCTGCCGCCGCCCGAGCCGGCCGGCGAGCAGGCGCCGGCGGTGTCGGCCAACGAGCGCCCGCCGCCCGGATCGACGGCGGGCGGCTCCGCGCAAGGGGGCCGCTGATGCTGTCGCGCGTCGCCTCGCACCTCTACTGGATGTCGCGCTACCTCGAGCGCGCCGAGAACATGTCGCGGATCCTCGACGTGGGCCAGTCGCTGGCGCTGCTGTCGGCCGACGATGGCGCGGACGTGGTCGAGCCGCTGGTGATCACCGACACGCTGGAGGCCTTCGAAGCCAGCGGGCTGCCCGCCACCGCGGAAGGCGTGGCCCGCTTCCTCGCCTGGGACCCGCAGCATCCGTCCAGCATCGCCAACTGCCTCGAGGCGAGTCGCGAGAGCGCCCGCGCGGTGCGCGGCGCGATCACCTCCGAGATGTGGGAAACCATCAACGACACCTGGCTTCAGCTGCAGCAGAAGCGCCGCTCGGGCGGCCAGCCGGTGGACACGCCCTTCTTCGAGTGGGTCAAGGAGCGCAGCCACCTGTTCAACGGCGTCACCTCGGCCACCATCCGCCGCGCCCAGCCGCATTCGTTCATCCTGCTCGGCGCCTTCATCGAGCGCGCGGACAACACCGCGCGGATCCTGTCGGTGAAGCAGGGGGCGGCCGCGCGCCGGGCAGCCTCGGCCGGGGCCGGCGTCGACCGGGCGGCGGCCGCCGAGACGGACTCCGACTACTCGGACTACTACCGGCTGACCTCGGTGCTGCGCTCGGTCTCGGCCTTCGAGGCCTATCGCGACACCTACCAGGACGCGGTCGATGCGCGCCGGGTGGCCGAGCTGCTCATCTTCGATCCGCGGCTGCCGCGCTCGCTGCGCTTCTGCTTCGACCGGATCGACGAGATCCTGCGCCAGCTGCCCCAGCATTCCGGGCGTCCCGCGCGCAGGCTCGCCGCCACGATCCACGCGCGGCTGGCCTACGGCGACGTGTCCGAGGCCTTCGCGCTGGGCATGCACGAGTTCCTCGAGAGTTTCCTGCGCGACAATGTGCAGCTGGGCGAGGCGGTCCACGCCGCCTACCTCGAGATGAAGTGAAGCGCACCGAACCATGCAGCTGACAGTCTTTCACGAAACCCGTTATCGCTACGCGGATCCGCCCAGCCGCAGCACGCAGTACATCCGGCTCACGCCGTATCCGTCGGCGCGCCAGCGGGTGCTCGAGTGGTCGGTCGAGATGCCGGCGCCGGGCCTGCTGATGCGCGACGCCTTCGACAACGTCACGCACGTGCTGGCGCTCGACGCGCCGCCGGTCGAGATCTCGCTGGTGGCGCGAGGCCGGGTCGACGTCGACGAGATGGACGACGGCGAGCCGGCCGGCCGCCTCGACCCGCGGATCTTCCTGCGCGACACGCCGCTCACCGAGCCCGACGACGCGATCCGCGCGTTCGTCGAGCCGATGCGGCGCACCGTTGCCGGCCGGCCGCTGATCGGGATGACCGACCTGATGAGCGCGCTGATCGACCGAATGCCCTACACCCCGGGCAGCACCGAGGTCCATCACACCGCGTCCGAGGCCTTCGCCGGCGGCGCCGGGGTCTGCCAGGACCACAGCCACGTCTTCATCGCCTGCAGCCGCACGCTCGGCGTGCCCTGCCGCTACGTGAGCGGCTACGTCTACTCCAGCGACTTCGAGCAGGTGGCCAGCCACGCCTGGGCCGAGGCCTGGATCATGAATCGCTGGATCAGCTTCGACGTCAGCAACGCCCGCCACGCCGGCGGCGCCCACATCAAGCTCGCGATCGGGCTCGACTACCTCGACGCCTGCCCGGTGCGCGGCGTTCGGCTGGGCGGCGGGCACGAGCGCCTGTCGACCACGGCCTGGGTGCGGGCCGCCGAACAATGAACTTCGCCGTCTCCCGATGACCTACTGCGTCGCGATGGCCCTCGACGAGGGCCTGCTCTTCGCTTCCGACTCCCGGACCAATGCCGGCGTCGACCACGTGTCCACCTTTTCGAAGATGTCGGTCTTCGAGACGCCCGGCGAACGGGCGATCGTGCTGCTGAACTCCGGCAACCTGGCCACCACGCAGGCGGTGGTCAGCACGCTGCGCCAGGCGCTTCACTCCGAGCGGCCCAACCTGATGAGCGCGGCCACGATGTTCGACGTGGCCACGCTGGTCGGCGACGCGGTGCGACAGGTGATCCACCATCATTCGTCGAGCCAGCTCGCCCAGAGCGGCGTGGACTTCAGCTGCAACTTCCTGGTGGGCGGCCAGATCGCGGGCGACGCGCCGCGGCTCTTCCTCGTCTATGCGGAAGGCAACTTCATCGAGAGCAGCCCCGACACCCCGTATTTCCAGATCGGCGAGAGCAAGTACGGCAAGCCGATCATCGACCGCGTGATCCGGCCGTCCACGCCGGTCGACGAGGCGATCAAGTGCGCGCTGGTGTCCTTCGACTCCACGATCAAGAGCAACCTGTCGGTGGGCCTGCCGATCGACCTGGCTTTCGTTCGCCGCGACGAGTGCCGGGTCGGCCTGCGCCACCGGATCGAGCCCGAGGATGCCTACTTCGGCAGCATCCGGCGCGCCTGGGGCCAGGGGCTGCGCAAGGTGTTCAACGAGCTGCCCGATCCGGAGTGGCTGGGCGCGGGACGAGAGCAGGGCGGACGCCCCTAGCGGCGGCGCCGCGGCACCGCGCCGCGACGATCCCGCCCGGCGGCAGCCTCGCGCCGCTCAGGCCTGCGCGAGCATCTCGCGCGCGTGCTTGCGGGTGGTGGCGGTGATCTCGGCGCCGCCCAGCATCCGGGCGATCTCCTCGACGCGCCCGGGCCGGTCGAGCGCCTCGATGCGGCTCACCGCGACCCCGTTGGCGGCCTCCTTGCTGACCCGGTAGTGCCGGTGGGCCTTGGCCGCGACCTGCGGAAGGTGGGTCACGCAGAGGACCTGCCGGTCGCCACCCAGCCGGCGCATCAGTGCGCCGATCGCGTCGGCCACCGCGCCGCCCACGCCGGCGTCGGCCTCGTCGAAGATCAGCGTGGGCACCGGGTTGGCCTGCGCCGCCAGCACCGAGATCGCCAGGCCGATGCGCGAGAGCTCGCCGCCCGAGGCGACCTTGGCCAGCGGGCGCGGCGTGGCCCCGGCGTGCGCGGCCACGCGGAATTCGATGGCGTCGACGCCCGAGGCCGAGGGCTCGGCCGCTTCGCAGGCCACTTGCAGCCGTCCGCCCGCCATGCCCAGCTCGGCCAGGTGCGTCGACACGCCGTCGGCCAGGCGCTTCGCCGCCTTGCGCCGCGCGGCCGAGAGCTTCGCTGCCAGCGCGTCGAAGCGCTCGCGCGCGGCCGCGGCTTTCGCGCGCAGGGCGTCGAGATCCTGCGCCGCCTCGAGCTCGGCGAGCCGGCGCTGCATGTCGGCCAGCGCCCCGGGGATCTCGTCGGGCGCCAGGCGCATCCGGCGCGCCGCCTCGAAGATCGCGGCGATCCGCTGCTCCGCCTGCCGCAGCCGCTCCGGGTCGAGGTCGACCCGGTCGGCGTAGGCGGACAGCGAGGAAGCCGCCTCGTCGACCTGGATCGCCGCGCTGTCGAGCAGCTCGACCGCCTCGCTCAGGCGCTCGTCGATGGCGGCCAGCGGCCGCAGCCGCTGGAGCAGGTGGTGCAGCCGGCCGGACAGCGCGTCGTCGCTTTCGGCCAGCGCGTCGGCCGCGCCGCGCGTGCCCTCGATCAGCGAGGCCGCGTGGGCCAGGCGCTTCTGCTCTTCGTTCAGCGCCTGCCACTCGCCGGGCGCCAGGCGAAGCTTCTCCAGCTCGCCGGCCTGCCAGGCCAGCCGGTCGCGCTCCAGCGCGAGCTCGCGCTGGCCGGTTTCGGCGGCATCGACCTCGCGCGCGAGCGCCCGCCAGGCCGACCAGGCCTCGCCCAGGGCCCGCGCGTCGTCGGACAGGCCGGCGAAGGCGTCGAGCAGCAGGCGCTGCCCGTCGGCGCGCAGGAGGGATTGGGCGGCGTGCTGACCGTGGATGTCGACCAGCCGTTCGCCGAGCTCGCGCAGCAGCGCAGCGGTGGCCGGATTGCCGTTGACCAGCGCGCGCGAGCGGCCGTCGGCGTCGACCACCCGGCGCAGCAGCACGCTGCCGGGGTCGCCGGCCAGCTCGCGTTCGGCGAGCCAGGCGTCGAGCTCGGGGCTGCTGCGGAACACCGCGGTGATGTCGGCGCGGGCCGCGCCCTCGCGCACCACGCCGGAGTCGGCGCGGCCGCCCATGGCGAGCCCCAGGGCGTCGAGCAGGATCGACTTGCCGGCGCCGGTCTCGCCGGACAGCACGGTGAAGCCCGCGCCGAACTCGAGCTCGGCTTCGTCGACGATGACGAAATCTCGCAGTCTCAGGCCAAGCAGCATGGTCAGCGTTTGCGCTGTTGCAGGATCGGCAGTTCGTGCCAGTTGAGCTTGCCGCGCAGCGTGGCGTAGTAGGTGTAGTCGGGCGGGTGCAGGAAGCGGCAGCGGAAGGGTGCGCGCTGCACGATGATGTCGTCGCCCACGTGCAGGTCGCTGAAGACCTGCATGTCGCCGGCCACCCGCGGCTCGCGGCCCTCGACCACCCGGATCGTGATGGTCACGTCGTCGGGCAGCACGATCGGCCGGTTGGACAGCGCCTGCGGCGCGACCGGCACCATCACGATGCCCTGCACCTGCGGGTGCAGGATCGGGCCGTTGGCCGACAGCGCGTAGGCCGTGGAGCCGGTCGGCGTGGCCACGATCAGGCCGTCGGCCCGCTGGCTGTACATGTAAAGGTCGTCGACGTGCACCTGCAGCTCGATCATGCCGGTGCGCGACGAGCGGTTCACCACCACGTCGTTCATGGCCAGCGCGCTCCAGACGATCTCCTGGTCGCGCACCACTCGCGCGGTGAGCAGCGTGCGCTCCTCGGCGTGGTAGTGGCCGTCCAGGATCATGCCCAGCGCGTCGTGCCAGTTCTCCAGGGCGATGTCGGTGACGAAGCCCAGCCGGCCGTGATTGATGCCGACCAGCGGCACCTCGTAGGGGGCCAGCTCGCGGGCCAGGCCCAGCATGGTGCCGTCGCCGCCCACCGCCACGGCCAGGTCCGCCTGGTGGCCGATTTCCTCGGCGTCCGCGGCCTCGTCGGGCCGGCCGATCGACTCGGCGGTGCCGCGCTCGAGCAGCACCGAGATCCCGCGCGCGCGCAGGAACTCGCCGATCTGCGCGATCGCCGGCGCGACGCCTTCGGTCTGGTAGCGCCCGGCCAGGGCGACGGTGCGGAACGGGGATCTCATCGAAGCGCATTACACCACAAGGGCCGCGCCGGATCGCGCGGCCGATCGGCAACTCGTCTTAGAATGAAAGGATGCTGGACGCCCGTGCGCAAACGCTGCTCAAGACCCTGATCGAACGGTACATCGCCGATGGCCAGCCGGTGGGCTCGCGCACGCTGTCCCGGCATTCCGGGCTCGACCTGTCGCCGGCCACGATCCGCAACGTGATGGCCGACCTCGAGGAAATGGGCCTGATCGCCAGCCCGCACACCTCGGCGGGCAGGGTGCCCACGCCGCGCGGCTACCGGCTGTTCGTCGACACGCTGCTCACGGTCCAGCCGCTCGAGCACCAGCAGACCGAGCAGATCGAGGGCCGGCTGCGCGCCGACGAGCCGCAGCGCCTGCTGTCCACCGCCGCCTCGCTGCTCTCCAACCTGTCGCGTTTCGCCGGGGTCGTCATGACCCCGCGCCGGGCGTCGCTGTTCCGGCAGGTCGAGTTCCTGCGCCTGTCCGACCGCCGGCTGCTGCTGATCATCGTCACCCCCGAGGGCGACGTGCAGAACCGGATCCTGACCACCGAGCGCGACTACACCCCGTCCCAGCTCACCGAGGCGGCGAACTACATCAACCAGCATTACGCGGGGCTGGACTTCGGCGCGATCCGCGAGCGGCTGCAGCGCGAGCTGGCCTCGCTGCGCGACGACATCACCGCGCTGATGCAGAAGGCGGTCGAGACCAGCACCCGGGCCCTCACCGAAGAGGCCGAGCCGGTCGTCATCTCCGGCGAGCGCAACCTGGTCGGCGTGGCAGACCTGTCCGACAACGTCGACCGGATGCGGCGGCTGTTCGACCTCTTCGAGCAGAAGACCGGCCTGGTCCAGCTGCTCGACGCCTCGAGCCGCGCGCAGGGGGTCCAGATCTTCATCGGCGGCGAGTCCGAGCTCGTGCCCATGGACCAGCTCAGCGTGGTCGTCGCCCCCTACGAGGCCGACGGCCGCATCATCGGCACGCTGGGCGTGATCGGCCCCACCCGCATGGCTTACGAGCGGGTGATCCCGATCGTCGACATCACCGCGCGCCTGGTGTCCTCCGCCCTGAGCCACGGCAACCCCACCCGCCACGAATCGGGATAGCGACGCCAGACGCGCCGCGCCGGGTTCCCCCTTCTCCCTTCCCCCTTCTCTTCGACAAATGATCCTCGACCACCGCACCTACCAGCTGCGCCCGGACTCGCTCGCCGCCTTCCTCGAGCTCTACGGACGGGAAGGACTGCCCATCCAGAAGCGCCATCTCGGCGAGCCCTTCGGCTGGTTCGTCTCGCAGGACATCGGCCCGCTGAACCAGGTGGTCCACATGTGGAAGTACCGCGACCTCGCCGACCGCGAGCAGCGCCGCGCCGGTCTCGCGGCCGATCCGGACTGGCAGGCCTATCTGAAGAAGGCCTCGCCGCTGCTGGTCACGATGGAGAACAAGATCCTCCGGCCTGCCCCGTTCTTCGACTTCGCCTGAGGCGCCCCGATGCGATTCACCGCCGCCTCGGCCTTCGACCATGGGATGCCCGAGCGCACCGCGGTCCTGCTGGTGCAGCTCGGCACGCCCGATGCGCCCGAGACGGCCGCGGTGCGCCGCTACCTGCGCGAGTTCCTGTCCGACCCGCGGGTCGTCGAGATTCCGGCGCTGGTCTGGAAGCCCATCCTGCACGGGATCATCCTGCGCACGCGGCCGTCGAAGTCGGCGCACAAGTACGCATCGATCTGGACGCCGGAAGGCTCGCCGCTGATGGTGAACACCGCCCGGCAGGCCACGCTGCTGCGCGGCTGGCTGGGCAAGCAGGGGCACGAGGTCGACGTGGCCTTCGCGATGCGCTACGGCAATCCGTCGATTCCCGAAGTGCTGAGGCAGCTGCGCGAGCGCAATCCGAAGCGCTTGCTGGTCCTGCCGCTCTACCCCCAGTACGCCGGCTCGACCACCGCCACCGCGATCGACGCGGTCAACGCGGAGCTCGCCAACTGGCGCAACCAGCCCGAGCTGCGCTGGGTGCGCGATTTCCACGACGACGAGGGCTGGCTCGACGCGCTGGCCGGCCGGATTCGCGAACAGTGGGAGAAGGACGGCCCGCCGGACAAGCTGGTCATGAGCTTTCACGGCGTGCCGAAGCGCACGCTGCTGGCCGGCGACCCCTATCACTGCGAGTGCCTGGCCAGCGGCCGCCTGCTCGCGCAGCGGCTCGGCCTGGGCGCCTCGGACTGGGTGGTCACCTTCCAGTCGCGCTTCGGCCGCGCCGAATGGCTGCAGCCCTACACCGAGCCCACGCTGCGCGAGCTGGGCAAGTCGGGCGTGCGGCGGGTCGACGTGACCTGCCCAGGCTTCGTGTCGGACTGTCTCGAGACCCTCGAGGAGATCGCCATCGAGGGCAAGCAGGCCTTCCTCGAGAGCGGCGGCACGGATTTCCGCTACATCGGCTGCCTGAACGATTCGCCGGCCTTCGTCGACGCGCTGGGCCGGCTGGCGCTCAGGCACCTGTCGGGCTGGGACACCCGGCGCCCGGACCCCGAACAGGCCGCCCGGCGCAGCGATGCGCTGGCCCGGCGCCGGGAGCGGGCGCTGGCCGCGGGCGCGAAAGCCTGAAGCGCGCCGGCGCGCCGTTCATCGCGGCGCGCCAATGCGCCGCTTGAATTCGCGGCGCTTGCCCCCATTTGCAGGTTTTGTGCCGACAGGGTGTCGGCAAGTCATTGATTTGATTGAGAGGAAGGCATGACCGACGAGCAGCGAGCAGAGCCGGGGGCAACTCCCCAGCATTCCGGAAACGAGGCCGCGACGGCCGCCGGCTCGCCGCAGTCCGCCGAAGGCGCCCCGGTGCCCGGCGCCGATCGCGTGGCCGAGCTGGAGGCCCGCTGCGCCGAGCTCGAGGCGAAATGCGCCGCGCTGCAGGACCAGCACCTGAGGGCGGTCGCCGAGACCGAGAACGTCCGCCGCCGCGGCCAGGACGAGGTCGCCAAGGCGCACAAGTACGGCATCGAGTCCTTCGCCGAGGCGCTGCTGCCGGTGCGCGACAGCCTCGAGCTGGCGCTGGCGAGCGACGCGCCGTCGATCGAGAACCTGAAGGAAGGCGTCGAGGCCACGCTGCGCCTGCTCGCGACGGTGTTCGAGAAGAACAAGCTGGTCGCCATCGACCCGGCCGGGCAGAAGTTCGACCCGAACCTGCACCAGGCGATCTCGATGGTGCCGGGCCACTCGGCCAATCCGCCGGCGGCGGCCAATCACGTCGTCGCCGTGCTGCAGAAGGGCTACCTGATCAACGACCGCGTGCTGCGTCCGGCGCTGGTCACCGTCGCGCAGGGCTGAGCGGCCCCGGAACCGCCGGGCCGCCGCGCCGGCGACTTGAATTCCGGCCGCGCAATCGCATCTTGAAACGCAAGACATCCAGACTCTGAGGATTGAAGAACATGGGCAAGATCATCGGCATCGACCTGGGAACCACGAACTCCTGCGTCGCCATCATGGAGGGCGGCCAGCCCAAGGTCATCGAGAACTCCGAGGGCGCGCGCACCACGCCCTCGATCATCGCCTACATGGAAGACGGCGAGATCCTGGTCGGCGCGCCCGCCAAGCGGCAGGCGGTCACCAACCCCCGGAACACGCTGTACGCGGTCAAGCGGCTGATCGGCCGCAAGTTCCAGGAGAAGGAAGTCCAGAAGGACATCGCGCTGATGCCTTACGAGATCGTCAAGGCGGACAACGGCGATGCCTGGGTCAAGGTGCGCGACAAGAAGCTCGCGCCGCCGCAGGTGTCGGCCGAAGTGCTGCGCAAGATGAAGAAGACCGCCGAGGACTACCTGGGCGAGGAAGTCACCGAGGCCGTCATCACGGTCCCGGCCTACTTCAACGACAGCCAGCGCCAGGCCACGAAGGACGCCGGCCGGATCGCGGGGCTCGAGGTCAAGCGGATCATCAACGAGCCGACCGCGGCCGCGCTCGCCTTCGGCCTCGACAAGGGCGGCGGCAAGGACCGCAAGATCGCCGTCTACGACCTCGGCGGCGGCACCTTCGACATCTCGATCATCGAGATCGCCGACGTCGACGGCGAGCAGCAGTTCGAGGTGCTATCCACCAACGGCGACACCTTCCTGGGGGGCGAGGACTTCGACCAGCGCCTGATCGACTACATCATCGCCGAGTTCAAGAAGGACCAGGGCGTCGACCTGGCCAAGGACGTGCTCGCGCTGCAGCGCCTGAAGGAAGCGGCCGAGAAGGCCAAGATCGAGCTGTCGTCGGGCCAGCAGACCGAGATCAACCTGCCCTACATCACCGCCGACGCGAGCGGTCCGAAGCACCTGAACCTGAAGATCACCCGCGCCAAGTTCGAGGCGCTGGTCGAGGAGCTGGTCGAGCGCACGATCGAGCCCTGCCGGATCGCGCTGAAGGACGCCGGCCTGAAGGCCTCGCAGATCGACGACGTGATCCTGGTCGGCGGCATGACCCGCATGCCCAAGGTGCAGGAGAAGGTCAAGGAGTTCTTCGGCAAGGATCCGCGCAAGGACGTCAACCCCGACGAGGCCGTGGCGGTGGGCGCCGCGGTGCAGGGCGCCGTGCTTGCGGGCGAGAAGAAGGACGTCCTGCTGCTCGACGTCACGCCGCTGTCGCTGGGCATCGAGACGCTGGGCGGCGTCATGACCAAGATGATCCAGAAGAACACCACGATCCCGACCAAGTTCTCGCAGACCTTCTCCACGGCCGAGGACAACCAGCCGGCGGTCACGATCAAGGTCTACCAGGGCGAGCGCGAAGTCGCCGCGGGCAACAAGCTGCTCGGCGAGTTCAACCTCGAGGGCATTCCGCCGGCCGCTCGCGGCACGCCGCAGATCGAGGTGGGCTTCGACATCGACGCCAACGGCATCCTGCACGTGTCGGCCCGCGACAAGGCGACCGGCAAGGAGAACAAGATCACGATCAAGGCCAACTCGGGTCTTTCCGAGGCCGAGATCCAGAAGATGGTCCAGGACGCCGAGGCCAATGCCGAGGAAGACCACAAGCGGGTCGAGCTGGCGCAGGCGCGCAACCAGGCCGATGCGCTGGTCCACTCGGTGAAGAAGTCGCTGGCCGAGCACGGCGAGAAGATCGACGCCGACGAGAAGGCGAAGATCGAGGACGCCATCATGGCGGCCGAGCAGGCGCTGAAGGGCGACGACAAGGCCGAGATCGAGGAGAAGTCCAACGCGCTGATGACCGCATCGCAGAAGCTCGGCGAGATGATGTACGCCGACATGCAGCAGGCGGCCGGCGAGGCGGGCGGCGCCGAGGGCGCGACCGAAGCCAGGCGCCCGAAGGACGACGACGTGGTCGACGCCGACTTCAAGGAAGTCAAGCGCGACGCTTGAAGCGGCAAGTGAAGCACGGGCCCGGCCAGCCGGCCCCGCGCAACGCCCCTCGGCCCTCCGGGCCGGTGCAATTTATCGAGACGGACTGCCGACCATGGCAAAGCGTGACTACTACGAAGTCCTCGGCGTCGCCAAGAACGCGAGCGACGACGACCTGAAGAAGGCGTATCGCAAGCTCGCGATGAAGTACCACCCGGACCGCAATCCGGACAGCAAGGAAGCCGAGGAAAAGTTCAAGGAGGTCAAGGAGGCCTACGAGACGCTCTCCGAGCCCCAGAAGCGTGAAGCCTACGACCGCTTCGGTCATGCCGGCGTGGACCCGAACGCGGGTTTCGGCGGCGGGCCCGGCGGCTTCGGCGCCGGCGCGGGCGGCTTCGCCGACGTGTTCGGCGACATCTTCGGCGACATCTTCGGCGGCCAGCGCGCCGGGGCGGGGCGCAGCAACGTCTATCGCGGCGCCGACCTGCGCTACGCGATGGAGATCACGCTCGAGCAGGCGGC
>MEEC01000051.1 GCA_001724315.1 Lautropia sp. SCN 70-15
ATGATCGACCAGGTGGTGCAGGCGGTGCAGGTGCTGTTCGTGCTCACGCTGGCCGCCGGCGTGGTGGTGCTGTGGGGCGCGCTGGCCAGCTCGCGCGACGAGCGGGTGCGCGAGGCGGCGCTGATGCGCGCGCTGGGCGCTTCGCGTCGCCAGCTCGCCGGGGCGCAGCTGATCGAGCTGGCGATGGGCGGCGCGCTGGCCGGGCTGCTGGCCGCCTCGGGGTCGATCGCGATCGGCTGGGTGCTGGCCGACCGGGTGTTCCGCTTCGTCTACGAGCCGCAGTGGCTGGTGCTGCCGGCCGGCGCCGCCGCCGGCATGCTGCTGGCCCTGGTGGCGGGCTGGCTGAGCCTGCGGCCGGTGCTGTCCGCGCCGCCGCTGGCCACGCTTCGGGAGGCCTGAGCGCGATGAGCGACAGCGTGTTCGAAACGCTGGGCGGCGAGGCCAGCGTGCGCGCCCTGGTCGACCGCTTCTACGACCAGATGGCGCTCGACGAGCGCTTTGCGGGCATCCGCGCCCTGCATCCGGCGAACCTCGACAGCTCGCGCGACAAGCTCTACTGGTTCCTGTGCGGCTGGCTGGGCGGCCCGCAGCACTACCAGGAGCGCTTCGGTCACCCGCGCCTGCGCGCGCGCCACCTGCCTTTTCCGATCGGGGTGTCCGAGCGCGATCAGTGGATGCTGTGCATGGCCGATGCGATGCGCCACCGGGGCATCGAGGGGCCCCTTTTCGACCGCCTGCTCGAGGCCTTCCAGGGTACGGCCGACTGGATGCGCAACCGGCCGGGCTGAGCTCAGTCCGCGAGGAACATGTGCGGCATGGTGTCGGACGGCAGCTTGCAGACCCGTGCGTTGGCGTCGAAGCTGCCCCCGCGCTGGCGGCAGTCGACCCAGGGTTCGCGCGGGCCGGCCAGGGCCTGGGTGCGCGGCGGGGCGAGCAGCGCATGCGAGGCCGGACCGGGCCGGGCGCCCTTGGCCGCGACGATGCCCTGGGCCGGCGCGGGCCGCGCCCAGGCGCTGCCGCGCGAACCCGCAGGGCAGGGCGAGTCCGAGAACTGCACCTTGCCGGCCGCCGTCACGCAGCGGTACACCGTGGCCGGGGCAGCCGAAGCCTGGCCGGACGCCGCCGACACGGCCTGCGTGCGCAGGGCGGGCGTCTGGGTCGCGGCCGCGACGCCGCTCCACAGGGCCAGGCCGCAGGCCAGCGCTGCCACGGCCGCCGACCCGAAGGGAGAAAATTCAGGCATCTTTCGCATCGCGCTTCTCCATGATCCGGACAGGAGTTTCCGGAAGGCGGTCAGGAATTCGACCGGCTGTCGGCTGCTGGGCGCCGTCGGAGAATCCATGATCGCGCCGGAAGACCCTTCAGGGCAAGGGCCGATCCGGCGCGATCGATTCGCGGCCAGGCGCGCGCGTGACGGAATTCACGCGCGCGGCGTGCCGGGCAGAGAAGCGCGTTCGACGGCGGGGAAATGAGCTACATACTCGTGGTGGAGGACAATCCGGATCACCGGGACCTGATCCGGCTGGTGCTGGGGCGCTCCTATCGGGGCGTGCCGGTGCGGATGGCCGCGTCCGGCGAAGACGCGTTGAAGCTGATGGAGAGCGAAGGTTTGCCGAGGATCGCGCTGGTCGACGTCGACATGCCCGGCCTGAGCGGGCAGGCCACCGTGCGCCGGATCCGCGAAGGCAAGGCCGGCCGACTGCTGCCCGTGATCATGCTGTCCACCTCCGACGAGTCCGAAGACGTTCGCGCCTGCCTCGAGGCGGGTGCCAATTCCTATGTCCGCAAGCCGCTCGCGCTGTCGGACTGGGGCCGCACGATGGGCGCCATCGCGGACTACTGGCTGCTCCAGCATGCCGGCGCCGGCGGGACGGCCAATGACGCCTGAGCGGCCGTTGCGCCTGCTGTGCGTGGAGGACAGCGACGACGACGTCGAGCTGATCCGCCTCGCGCTGACCCGCCACGGCATGAGCTTCAGCCTGGAGGCGGTCTGCGAGGAGGGCCCGTTTCGCGAAGCGCTCGCGCGCGAGCCCGACCTGGTGCTCTGCGACTACTCGCTGCCGGCGTTCTCGCCGATGCGCGCGCTGTCGGTGATCGAGCCGGTGCGCCCCGGTCTGCCGCTGATCGTGGTCACCCGCGCGATCGGCGAGGAGGCCGCGGTGGCGGTCCTGCGCGCCGGCGCGCGCGACTATCATCTGAAGGAGCGGCTGAACCTGCTCGGGCCGGCGATCGAGCGGGTGATGCGCGAGCGCCGGCTCGAAGACGAGCGGCGCCGTGCGCAGCTGGCGGTGGCCGATGCCTACCGCCGGCTGTCGCGGGTGTCCGCTCGCATCGTCGACGCGCAGGAGCGCGAGCGCGCGCTGATCGCCCGCGAGCTGCACGACGAGCTCGGCCAGAGCATGACCGGCATCGTGCTGCACCTGCATGCGGTGCGCCGCGCGCACCTGCCCGAGGGCTCCGCGGCGTCGGTGGACACCGCGCTCGCGCTGGCGCAGGATGCGGTCGAGCAAGTCCGGCGGATGTCGTTCATGCTCAGGCCGCCGCAACTGGATCTGCTCGGCCTGTCGGCCGCGGTGCGCAGCACGGTGGAGCGACAATTGGGGGCCGCCGGGATCGGCGGCGGCGTGGAGGTCTTCGGCGACGAACCGAAGGACGCCGCGCCGTGCTGGATCTCGGCCTTCCGCATCGTCCAGGAGGCGGTCACCAACGCGCTGCGGCATGCGCGTGCGAGCCGTATCCGGGTGCGATTGCGCTTCGGCAAGGGCGGCAGGCTGGTGGTCACCGTGGCCGACGACGGAGACGGCTTCGATGCCCGCGGCATGCTGGCAGGCGGCGTGCGCGACGAAAACTTCGGGCTCGCCGGCATGGCCGAGCGGGCCGAAATGGCGGGAGGCCACCTGCGGATCCGGGCGAAGAGGGCGCTCGGGTCCGTGATCCGCGCGGTGTTCGAGCCCTCGCGTGTCTGATTGAACCTGTGAGAGGTCGATGAAAGTAGAAAACCAGTCAGTCCGCGTGGTGCTCGCGGACGATCACTACGTCGTGCGCTCGGGCGTCAGGGCGCTGCTCGCTTCGATGGCGGGCCTCGAGATCGTGGGCGAGGCGTCGAACGGACGCGAGCTGATCGACATCGTCGAGCGCACCGATCCGGGCCTGGTGATCACCGACCTGTCGATGCCCGAGATGGACGGGATGCGGGCGATCGCCGAGCTGCGCGCGCGTCATCCCAAGCTGAAGATCCTCGCCATCTCGATGTACGACACCCCCGACTTCGTGCAGGGGGCGCTGCGCAACGGCGCCAACGGCTACGTGATGAAGGACGCCACGCCGACCGAGCTGGGCTTCGCGGTCGAGAGCGTGCTGGCGGGCGAGAGCTACCTGAGCCCGAAGGTCTCGGGGCAACTGGTCGAATCGCTGCGCGGCGACCGCGGTGCCGACATTCCGCTCACCGATCGCCAGCGCGAGGTGCTGGTGATGATCGCCCGCGGCTATTCCACCAAGGAGATCGCCTTCGAGCTCGGCCTGAGCCCGAAGACGGTCGAGGTGCATCGGGCCCGCCTGATGGAGCGGCTGGGGATCTCCGACGTGGCCGGCCTCACGCTCTATGCGGTGCGCAAGCGGCTGGTGGATCCCGAAAATCCGCAGTGAAAAACGAATATCGCATCGTGAAATTTTGATGACGCAACGCGCCATCCGTATTTTTCATCGTGACAAAGAATGTTGCACGATACGAAATAAACTACATAAGACATTGATAAACAAGAAAATATAGTGTTTTCGCCGCCGTGACTTTTGCATGTTGCGGCGCACATCCGGCCGGTAATCTCTTGTCCATCGCGCCGCCGAATCTTCGACGGTTCGGCGCGGAAGGTTTCCCAACTTCACTGACAGGAGAGAACGACCATGTCGTCCCGCGAACTGGAAGCCCAGAAGCTTCAGAAGGAATGGTCCGAGAGCCCGCGCTGGCGCGGCATCAAGCGCGGCTACACCGCCGATGACGTGATCCGCCTGCGCGGCTCGCTGCAGGTCGAGCACACGCTGGCCCGCCGCGGCTCCGAGAAGCTCTGGAAGCTGCTCAACGACGAACCCTTCGTCAACACGCTGGGCGCGCTGACCGGCAACCAGGCCATGCAGCAAGTCAAGGCCGGCCTGAAGGGCATCTACCTGTCCGGCTGGCAGGTGGCGGGCGATGCCAACCTGGCCGGCGAGATGTATCCCGATCAGTCGCTGTACCCGGCCAACTCGGTGCCGCAGGTCGTCAAGCGCATCAACAACACGCTGACCCGCGCCGACCAGATCCAGTGGATGGAAGGCAAGAACCCGGGCGACGCCGGCTACATCGACTATTTCGCGCCGATCGTGGCCGATGCGGAAGCCGGCTTCGGCGGCGTGCTGAACGCCTTCGAACTGATGAAGTCGATGATCGAGGCGGGCGCCGCCGGCGTTCACTTCGAGGATCAGTTGGCCTCGGCCAAGAAGTGCGGCCACATGGGCGGCAAGGTCCTGGTGCCCACCCGCGAGGCGGTCGCCAAGCTGGTGTCGGCGCGTCTGGCCGCCGACGTGATGGGCGTGCCCACCATCCTGCTGGCCCGCACCGACGCCGAGGCCGCCGACCTGGTCACCTCGGACGTGGACGAGAACGATCGCCCGTACCTGACCGGCGAGCGCACCGTGGAAGGCTTCTTCCGCTCGAAGAACGGCTTCGAGCAGGCCGTGTCGCGCGGCCTGGCCTACGCGCCCTACGCCGACCTGATCTGGTGCGAGACCGGCACGCCCGACCTGGAGTTCGCGCGCAAGTTCGCCGAGGCGATCCACAAGCAGTTCCCCGGGAAGATGCTGGCCTACAACTGCTCGCCCTCGTTCAACTGGAAGAAGAACATCGACGAGGCCACGATCGCCAAGTTCCAGCGCGAGCTGGGCGCGATGGGCTACAAGTTCCAGTTCATCACGCTGGCCGGCTTCCATGCGCTGAACTACTCGATGTTCAACCTGGCCTACGGCTACGCGCGCAACCAGATGAGCGCCTTCGTGGAGCTTCAGGAAGCCGAGTTCGCTGCGGCCGACAAGGGCTTCACCGCCGTCAAGCACCAGCGTGAAGTCGGCACCGGCTACTTCGACGCGGTGACCACCACCGTGGAGCGCGAGGCCTCGACCGCCGCGCTGAAGGGCTCGACCGAGGACGAGCAGTTCTTCGACGAGAAGGCGGCAGCCAAGAAGGCCGCCTGATCGAAACGATTTGCGGGTGAGCCGCGGCGTTCGCGCCGCGGTGCGTTTCCAAGAGTGCTTCTCCTGGGAACGATGTTTGGGGCCGGCGCTTGCCGGCCCCTTTTTTCTCGATCGCGCCCGATTTCCTGGCCGTGGCCGACGGGACTTCGGTCGGGCGGAAGTTCCGATTCGTGACCGAATTCACGTCGGGAGGGTTTACACGACTTCAGGTTTCACTTGATGATTCAGGTTGAATTCCCAGTTTAATCAATGGTTTGAGATTTCTGGTCCGAAGCTTGCATGATTGGTTTTCAGCAAAGCATTGAACGAAAGGAGCAAGTCGATGAGGAGAACCCTGATTGCGCTGTCTATCGCTGCAGCGGCAGCTACGTCGGCTTCGGCCACCACGATCTGGACCTCGGCCGGGCCGGGCAGCGATGTCGCGGGGGCTTGCACCGTCGATTTCGACGGATCGACCTGCGCGGGCGTGAATTACGTGCCCGTTGCGCCGGATGTCACTCTCACCAACAACATCGTCACCGGGTCGGCCTCCGGCGTGACCGCCCAGCCGCCCGGCTCCACCGGCTACTACCTCAACGTGGGACCCACGCTCGGCTCGCCGGTCGACATCACGATCGACGCCGGCGCCAACTACAACTACTTCGGGCTGCTGGCCGGCTCGCTGGACGCGTACAACACGATCGAGTTCAGGCTGACGGACAGCAGCGTCCTGTCCCTCACCGGCACCGAGCTTGCCGCCGCGGCCAACCAGTCGGCCACCGGCAACCAGCAGCAGGGCATCTACTGGAACATCTTCCTGGGCGCCGACGCGTTCTTCAACCGGATCCGCCTGTCCAGCACGCAGAACGCCTTCGAGTCGGACAATCATGCCTTCGCCAAGGTGCCGGTGCCGGCCACGCTCGGTCTGCTCGGCCTTGGTCTGCTCGGCCTGGGCGCCATCGGCCGCCGTCGGGGCTGAAGCTCGAGGCGAAGAACGGCAAGAAAGAACAAGCAGCAAGAAGCAACAACAAGAACGTCGGGCGGCACGACCGCCCGGCTTCGGTGAGCGCCTTCGGGCGCTCTTTTTTTGCGCCAACCCTGGGTTCTCGCGCCAGCGCCGGGGCCGGCCCGCGCGTCAGGGGGCCGCCCAGTCCTCGATCTCGAGCCCGGGCACCGGCGCGAAATGCCGGCGGTTGGTGGTGACGAGCGTGGCCCCCAGCGCCAGTGCGTGGGCCGCAATCAGGGTGTCGAGGTTGCCGATGGGGCTGCCGCGCCGCTCCAGTTCGGCGCGTAGCGTGCCGTAAGCGTCGGCGGCGTCACTGTTCCAGTCCAGTGACGGCACCCTGATCAGGAAGTCGTCCACCAGCCGGGCCAGGCATAGCGCCTTCGGCTCTCGGCTTAGGCCGAACTTCAGTTCTCCGCGCGTGATGACCGAGATGTAGAGAGAGTTCGCGGGAGCGGACAGGAGGCGAGCGTCGGCACGCGGAAGGGTCCCACGCAGGATGTAGCTGACGATGTTGGTGTCGAGCAGACGAAGGGCGCGACGCGACATCAGAAGTCGCGCTCCTGCGGGGGCTCGTCCTGCCGGTCGGCCAGGAAGTCACGGGCTTCCGCTCGGGCGGCCTCCCGCAAGGCGAAGAAGTCCGCCCAATCAAGGCCGGCCGGTCGGCCGGAGAGGATCACCTCGCCGGTGCGCGGGTCCCTGCGCACCGAGACCTCGGTACCCTCGAAGCGGAACTTGGCGGGCAGGCGCACGGCCTGGCTGTTTCCGTTAGTGAAGAGCTTGGCGGTTCGGGCGGTCATCGGGGCGGGGCGTCAATAGACCAAGTGACCGATCCCCGTTCGGCCTAGTCGCTCCGTGCAATGGCGCGCAGGACGCGCCGAATCCAGCATGGCTCCTGTCGTCGCGTCATCCGGCGCGGCACGCACCGGCACAGGAGCCCGCCATGCAACTCTCCCGAAAGTTCCTCCTCTCGCGCCGCCAGCGTCGCCAGCGCGGCCAGGGCATGACCGAGTACATCGTGGTCGTCGCGCTGATCGCGGTGGCGGCCATCGGCATCTACACGCTGTTCGGCCAGACGCTGCGCAACCAGACCGCCGGCCTCGCGCTTGAGATGTCCGGGCAAGATGCCACCGCCGCCATCGGCAACGCGCAGACCAACGCCAACACCGCCTCGAGCAACGCCAACCAGCGCAAGGGGCTCGACAACTACAACCTCGGCAACCGCTGAGCGGCGCCCGGAGCACACGCCATGAACGCCCGGGCACTTCGCCGCGATGCGTGCGCCGGCTGCGCCCGGGCGCGGCGTTCTCCGCTTCGGTGTTCCCCGCTGCGGGGCGCCCCGGCCCGAGCCGCCCAGCTCGGCCAGGCGCTCGCGCTGGGGCTGGTCCTGCTGATGGCCGGGGTGCTCGGGCTCTTTTTCCTGTTTTCCACCGGGCAGGCGCTCGACACCCGGCAGCGGCTCGACAACGCGGCCGACGCCGCTGCCTGGAGCGCCGCGCTCTGGCGGGCGCGGGTGCTGAACTTCCACGCCTACTCCAACCGGGCCATCATCGCCCAGGAGGTCGCGGTGGCGCAGGCGGTCACCATGACCTCGTGGGCCAAGTACTTCGAGCGCTTCACCGCCAACGCGAGCGTGCTCGCGGCGGTCTATCCGCCGGTGGCCACCGTGATCTCGGCCGCCGCGTCGATCGCGGCGCAGGCCCGCCAGATGACCGAGCGCGCGGCGGCCGACGAAATCGGCTGGCGCGCCGACCCGGCGCTGGGCTACAAGCAGCTGCTGCTCCGCAGCCAGGCGCTGCTGCACCGATCGGCCGACACCTTCGGCATGGGCGCGGTCGCCAACGAGGTGGCCCGGGCCAACGATCCGCGCTTCTTCGCATTCGCCATGAGCGACGCCGGCGGCTACGAGCGCTTCACCCGTCGGTGGGCAAGCGATCCCGAGCGCGAGCGCCTGCAGAAGCTGGTGCTCGGCGCGCTGGACAACTTCACCGCCGGCCCGCGCTCGCTGGACCTGCGCCTGCTGCTGCTGCCCTCGAGCTGCGTGGGCACCACGCTGGACTTCGACAAGTGGTTCCAGTGGTATCGCAAGCGCGGCGGCACCGTCATGACCAGCCTCGATCGCTGGGAGTCCGCCGATACCGGCTCCATCCACGACTGGCGTCGGCGCCGCTTCTTCTTCGGCGGTTGCCGAGACCGCGAGAGCCTGCCCCTGGGCTGGGGCGCGGCCGAGGCCACCAACGGCACACCGGCAGGCTGGCTGCTCGCCATGCCCGGCGGCACGCAGGACAACGGCGGCGCCACGGTGCTGGCTGCCTTCGACATCGCCGGCGCGGGCTATTGGGGCTTCCAGCACTACGACGGCATCGCCCGGGTGCGCGACCTGGACTACGCCGCGCTCGACAACCCGCGCTTTCCCGTCACCCGCGTGGCGGTGCTGGCGCGAATCGAAGGCAACACGGTGCGCACCGCCAACACGCTCAACGTGGGCACCGGTCGCCTGCGGCTGTTCGAGCGCTTTGCCGGCGGACGCATGTGGTCGCTCGCCTCGGCGGAGGCGTATTTCCGGCGCCCGCCCGGCGCGCCGGCGCGGATCGAGTACGCGAGCCTGTACAGCCCCTACTGGCAGGCGCGCCTGGTGCAACCCACGAGCGCGGAGCGCGCAGCGGCGGCGGCCTATGTTCAGTAGATCCCTGTTCGCAAGGCACGCGCGCGGCCAGGCGCTCGTCGAGACCCTGGTGGTGGCGATCGCGCTGGTGCCGCTGGCGGTGCTGGTCGTGCTGCTGGGCAAGTACCAGTCGATTCGCTCGGCCACCGTGGCGGCCTCGCGCTCGCTGGCCTTCGACTGCGCGGGGCGTCCCGCCGATTGCGCCGACCCGGCCCGGGTCGACTGGCTCGTGCAGGGGCTGCGCCAGCGGCACTTCGACCGGCAGGCGCTCTGGCACGACCGTGCCGGACGGCCCCTGCTCGAGCGGCCGTCCGACGTCGGCGGCGCGGTGGTCTCGCAGCGCTTCGATGCCGGCCTGGGCACCGCGCTGGGCCGAGCGGCCAGCGTCGACATCACCGGCATCGGCGGCGCGGGTGGGATCTACAACGGCTCGGGCTTCACCTTCGGCAACGGCGCGCCTGGCGCGAGCGCGGCCAGGCTGCTCGACACGCTGGCCGGGCCCGCCCGCTTCGGCCTGGCCATCGAAGGCGGGCTGTCCGAGGCGCGGGTGCAGGTGGCGGTGGCGCCCTCGCATGCAGCCAACGTGGGCTTCGCGCGGCTCGATCCGCTCGCGCTCACGATGCGAGCCCGCACCGTGGTGCTCACCGACGCCTGGAACGCCTCCGGTCCCGACAATGGCGCAGCCAGCGTGCAGGCGCGCAGCAGCGCCGGCGCGCGGCTCGACGCGGTGCGCGAGACGCGCCTCGCCGTCGGCTACCAGCTCACCCGCTGGTCGATCGGCCTGATGGGCGCGATCGGGCTCGAGCCCTCCGCAGGCGACTTCCGTCCCCAACATGGGAACCCGGACGCGGTCCCCGCGGACAGGATCGGTCAGCCATGAACCGCGCCACCACCGCTCTCATCGCGTTGCTCGGCGGCTTCGTGGCGCTGGCCGGCGTCGCGCCGCGCAGCGAAGCGGCGGAGCCCGCCTCGGGCCAGGGCCTGCCCTTGCAGTTCCTGTCCGCGCCGATCCCGCTGACCATCGCCGGGCACCCGGCGGTGCTTCGCGTGGTGCGGGCGCAGTCCGCGCCGGACGCTGCCATCGACGCGGTGGCCGCGGCCTGGCAGGGCGCCAGCACGCTGCTGCGCCGAGACGACGAGGGCCCGTGGCGAAACCTTTCCCGCGTGGACCGCAATGGCATCCAGGCGCTTCAGCTTCGCAGCGCGGCGGGCGGCGGGAGCGAAGGCTACCTGGTCGGGTGGAAGCTGTCCGCGCAGCCCCGGCCCGACTCGCTCGCGCATCGCCTGCTGCCGTCCACCGCCACCACGCTGTCCGACGTGGCGAGCGGCGGCGATGCGCCCGGCCGCACCCTGGTCGCCTGGGCGCCCATCGACATCGCCGAAGCGGATCGCACGGTGCTCGCCAAGGCTGCGACCTTCGGCCTGAGGCAGCGCACCGAGGGCCGACGTCCCGATCCCGATCCCTCGCGCGAGCGCAGCCGGCACTTCTCTGCCGGCAAGGCGGAGCTCGCGCTCACGCTGCATCGCGAGGGGCGCGGCACCGCGCTCGTCATTCACCTGATGGAGGCAAGCCGATGAGAAGCACGGCAGGAAGCGTGAAGCCCAGACCAGGGGCGGAAAGGCACAAGGCAGGGCGCACGCACGGCGGGGGCCGGCACGCGGGCCAGTCGCTCGCCGAGTACCTGGTCGTGCTCTCGCTGGTGTCGATGGCGCTGGCGGTGGGCCCCAACAGCCCGCTGGAGCAACTGTTCGACGCGCTCGGCGATCGGTATCAGCGCTTCACCACCGAAGTCTCGAAACCCTGAACCGAACGCCCCTGAACCGAAAGACCGGAGACCCCGTCATGAGCCTCGACAACCCGGGCGCTACAACGCCCTCCCCAATCACGATGGGGCCACCGCAGCGCTCGCGCATCGCGCGCCTCGCCGGCCTGCCCCTGCGTCTGGTGCGCAACCGAACCCTGGTCCTGCTGCTGGTGGCCGGCGCCTTCGGCGCGCTGGCAGTGGGCGGCGCGCGCGGCTACATCGCCGAGCGCATCGCCGCCGAGCGTGAGCGATTGAACCCGCCGCGCGCGATGGTGGAGGTGGTCGTCGCCAAGACCGACCTGCCGCCGGGCAGCACCGTGGGGCCGGACACGATGGCGGTGCGCAGCATGCCGGCCGAGTTCGCGCCCGGCGGCTCGGTGCGCCCCGACGCCTTCGGACAGGTCGAAGGCATGCGGCTGTCTCAGCCCATGCGCAGCGGCGAGCCGCTCTTGCCCACGGTGGTCGAGCAGCCCTACGACGGAAACTTCTCGAACCGCATCCGTCACGGCATCCGGGCCATGACCATCCAGGTCGACGAGGTGAACTCCGTCTCCGGAATGTTGCAGCCCGGCGACCGGATCGACCTGCTCTTCACCGTGCGTCCGCCCGTGTTGCCCGGCATGGCGCCCGCCGACGAGGTCACCGCGCCGCTGATGCAGGACCTGGCGGTCCTGGCCACCGGAAGCCAGATCGCGCCCAGCGGTGACCCGGCCGGCGGTGGCCGGCAGTTCACCTCGATCACGGTCGAGGTCGCGCCCGAGCAGGCGCAGCGATTGATCGTGGCCCAGCGTAGCGGGCGGCTCACCGCCACCTTGCGCAACCCGGAGGACCGCGCGCCGGTGGCCGCGGCGGCGCTCGACGTGGCCACCTTGCTCGGCGTCCGCCGCGAGCCGCCTGCCGCGGTGCGCAGACCCTCCGGGCCGGAGCTGATCGTGGGCGGCAATGGCGGCCCGCTGCGACGGGTGGAGAGCGGCGGCGAGGCTGCGGGTGCAATCGGCCACGCAATGGGAGGCGGCGTCGCCGATTCGGCCGTTCGGGTCGCTGCCGGAGATGCGCGATGAGAGCCCTCCTGAACTACGCGCACCTGCGCACGCTCTGTGCGGCCCTGCTGGCACTGGCCCTGCTGCTCGGCGTGGGGGCGGCCGCAGCCGAGTCCGCCGATCGAGAGCAGCTCGAGCTCTACGTGGGCGAGGTCCGGGTGCTGCAGGTCGGCGAGCTGCGCCGCATCGCAATCGGCAACGGCAAGGTGTTGCAGGCCAGCGCGCTCGATCGCGGCCAGCTGCTCCTGATCCCGGAGGCGCCGGGCCAGAGCGTGCTCTACCTGTGGACCCGCGACGGCACCGAACGTCACCTCTCGATCAGCGTGGTGCCGGCCGACGCCAGCCGCATGCTGTCCGAGGTCCGCGCCATGCTCGGCGACACCCCCGGCGTCACGCCGCGCATCGTCGGCGACAAGGTCGTGATCGAGGGCTCGGGCGTCAGCGAGGAGCAGGCAGTTCGCATCGCCGAGGTCGCCGGCCGCTATCCGCAGATCGTCAACCTGGTGAGCCGCATGGGCCGGGAGCGGATGATCGAGATGGACGTCCGCATGGTCGAGATCCGGCGCGACGCGATGAAGAACCTGGGCGTGAAGTGGAGCGGCACTGCTCAGGGGCCGAGCTTCGGCCTGATCGGCGACCTGCAGCGCAGTGCGGCCTTCGGCGCGGGCGGCGCGGCCGCCCAGGCTGGGCTCGAGGTGCGCTCGCGCATCGCGCCCTTCGCCACCACGCTGGGCATCGCCACCTCGATCGGCTCGATGATCAACCTGATGGTCCAGAACGGCGATGCGGTCGTGCTGGCGGAGCCGCGGCTCGCCTGTCGCAGCGGCGGGTCGGCGCGATTC
>MEEC01000052.1 GCA_001724315.1 Lautropia sp. SCN 70-15
GGCCCGAGCCGCTCCCAGAGCTGGTGCTGGCCGACCGGCGCGCGCCCGAGGCGCCGGCGCTGCCCGCCGGGTCCGGCATCCGGCTGCGCAGCGTCGAGACCGACGTCGCCGATCCCGCCGCCCCGGCCGCGCTGCTCGACGACGACGTCGACAGCGTGTTTCCGCTCGCGGCCACGCTCACGGTGGAATCGGAAACCGAGTTCGCCCGCGGCCTGGCGGTGAACCTGCACGGATTGCTCGCCTTGCTCGAGGCGCTGCGGTTGCGCGGCAAGGCCCCGCGCCTGGTCTTCACCAGCTCGCTGGCGGCCTTCGGCGGCCCCCTGCCCGAGGTAGTGGGCGACGGCGTGCCGCTCACCCCCCAGACCTCGTATGGCACGCAGAAAGCGATCGGCGAGCTGCTGGTCGACGACTACGCCCGCCACGGATTCGTCGATGGCCGCTGCCTGCGCCTGCCGATCGTGATGACCCGCCATGCGGGCGCGGACGCGCCGCCGCCCGGCACCGGCGTGCCCACCGTGTCCGGCGCGATTGCCTCGATCGTCGGCGACCGGCTGCTCGGGCGCGACGTCGTCTGCCCGCTCGCCCCCGACACCCGGATCGCGGCCGCGTCGGCCGAACGGGTGGTGGACGCGCTGATCGCGGTTCACGACCTGCCGGCCGCGGCCTTCGGCCACACCCGCGCGATGAACCTGCCCTCGCTGAGCCTCACGCTGGCAGAACTGGCCGACGCGAGCGCGCGTGCGGCCGAGGGCGCCGGCGTGCGGGTCGGTGCGATGCGCTGGCAACCCGATCCGCGCTTCCAGAGCGCCGTCGACCAGTGGCCGCGACGCTTCGAATCGGCGCGGGCGAGCCGGGCGGGCATTCGCGCCGACGCTTCCGCCGACGAGATCGTGGCCGCCTACCTGCGGGACAATCCGCGCGCGCTGGCCTGAGGCGCGATCGCGCGCCTCGAGTCCGTGGACGGGACGGCCGCGATCTCCTGTGAAACGGCGTTCGAGCCGATGATCCGCTCGAAGCTCGCGAGCAGCAGGCGCCGGCCGACCTCGTCCTGGGCATGCGTTCCGGCCGCAGGCGTTCCGAAGCCGCGCTCGAAGCTCTGCGCGACATTCCGAAAATAGTCGTCGGACGCGGCAGCGTTCAGGGACACCGCGGCGACGGCGAACGTGGCAAGGGTACGAATCATCTCTGCATCCTCCAGTCTGTTGGCTCCCGTCTCCGGACGACCTGTCCGCGCGGGCAGTGACTGGATGCTCCTCCGCATGGCGACCGGGCGGCACCCCGACATGTGAGGGGAAATCGACCGGTCGAATCGCGCCGCCGCTCAGCGTGGCACAGCCCCCGGCAGGTCGCCGAGCAGGAGATCCTGCAGCGCCTCCTTCGATGGCGGGATGGCGAGCTTCTCGTACAGGGCCTCCACGTAGGAGATCGCGGTATTGCGACTGATCCCCATTCGCTGCGCGAGCTCGCTCAGCGAACAGCCGTCCGCGTAGTGCAGTGCGGCCTCCTGGAGTCGCGGCGCCAGCTCCAGCACCTGGATCGACTGCCAGAGCCTGAGCCGCCTCGGCAGGTAGTGCGCGATCAGCAGGCCCACGCGTGGCGGCTCGCCGCCGTGCCCCGCCAGCCAGTTGCCGCGGAACACGAAGCGTCCCCAGTTGTTCGCCCGCTCGAAACCCGGCGGGCGTGCCGGGCGGCCGCCGAAGATCGCGGCCAGGTCCGCGCACATGCGCGCGATGCAGACGGGGACACCGTTCGGGTCGCAGTCCCCGAGGGACTCGGCGTTGGCCTGAGGATGGGTCGCCAGGAACATCAGGCGTCGCGCCTGGGCATCCATGTGCAGGATGCGGCCGCGCTCGTCGAGCACGGCCATTCCCTGGGCGTCGATCCGCTGCGCCAGATCGCCGGCCGATCCCGTCCGGGGCGTGCAGTCGAGCGCGTGCCTGAGGTAGGGCACCACGCTGCGCACGCTCTCGACCTCGGTCGCATCGAAGGGCCTGTCCGAGGGGCCTCGCAGCAAGGTCAGCAATCCGAGCGGGCGATCGCGCCCGCGCACCGCGCAGTTCAGGACGAAGCGTCCGTCGAGCGGGCGGAACACCTCCCGGTACAGGGCGGACTCGACGAAGACCGCCGCGTTGTCGATGCCCATGGTCTGCACGTCGAATCGCCTGACCACCTCGGGATACGGAGGCGTGAGCCGCGGGTTGGCGGTCAGGGCGAAGTCCCGGAAGAAGCGGCCGATGTAGCGCTCGACGCCGCTGAGCTCGCCGTAGTAGTTGTTCGGCAGGCCGCTGGCATCGGACCAGATGAAGTGATTGGATCCGGCCGGCACCCAGCGATGCAGGGCATCGAGCAGCTTTGGCACGACGATGTCGGGCGGCAGGCCCAGACTGCAGAGCTGGCGCATGCCGGCCAGGACGCGCGCATTCGACGATGCACGCTTCGGACTGGAAATCCCCATGCCGGCGGACCTCCGGAACCTTGGTCGAACGCAGTTCGAGCGGCGATGGCCGAGCCGACGCCGCGCGGTTCTGATAGCGTACTCCTGATTTCTCGCGAACGCCCGTTCACGTCCTTCGGAGCCCCACCGTCATGACCGAACTCGACCGATTCCTGGCCGCCCGCGACCTGCTGATCGAGCACCGGGAGAACCACGAGGAAGCCTTCCGGGCGTTCGCGTGGCCGCAGCTCGAGACCTTCAACTGGGCACGCGACTACTTCGATGCCGTCGCCCAGGGCAACGACGCGCCGGCCCTGCACATCGTCGAGGAATCGGGGACCGAGGCCCGGCTCTCCTACGCGCAGTTGTCCGAGCGCTCGAACCAGGTCGCGAACTTCCTGGTCTCGCTCGGCGCGCGCAAGGGCGACCGGATGCTGCTGATGCTCGGCAACGAGGTGCCGCTGTGGGAGACCATGCTGGCCGCGATCAAGCTCGGCGCGGTGGTGATCCCGGCCACCACCCTGCTCTCGGGCGAGGACCTGGCCGACCGGCTGCGGCGCGGCAAGGTGCGGCACGTGGTCACCAACGCCGGCGGCGCGGCCAAGTTCGACGAACTCGGCGCCACCGCCCTCGCCGGGCTCAATCTCGTCCGGGTCGATGCCGACGCCGACGGCGCTTCTGCCTCCGGAGCGAAGTGGACCGCCTACCGCCGCTCGATGCAGGCGCCGACGAGCTTCACCCCGCCCGAGCCGGTGAGCGCCGGCGACCCGCTGCTCGAGTACTTCACCTCGGGCACGACCGCCAAGCCCAAGCTGGTCCAGCACACGCAGCAGAGCTACCCGGTGGGCCACCTGTCGACGATGTACTGGCTGGGCCTGAAGCGCGGCGACGTGCACTGGACGATCAGCTCGCCGGGCTGGGCCAAGCATGCCTGGAGCTGCTTCTTCGCCCCGTTCAACGCGCAGGCCTGCGTCTTCATCTACAACTACAGCCGCTTCAACGGACCCGCGGTGCTCGAGACGCTGGTGCAGCACCGCGTGAACACGCTGTGCGCGCCGCCCACCGTCTGGCGGATGCTGATCCAGGAAGACCTGAAGCGCTGGCCGGTGCAGTTGCGCGAGCTGATCTCGGCCGGCGAGCCGCTGAATCCCGAGGTGATCGAGCAGGTTCGCGCCGCGTGGAGCATCACGATCCGCGACGGCTACGGCCAGACCGAGACCACCGCGCAGATCGGCAACCCGCCGGGCGCTAAGCTGAAACCGGGCTCGATGGGCCGGCCGCTTCCCGGCTACCGGATCGCCCTGCTCGATCCCGACGGCAAGCCGGGCGACGAGGGCGAGATCTGCATCGACCTGTCGCACCGCCCGGTCGCGCTGATGAACGGCTACGCCGACGACGCCGACAAGACCGCCGAAGTGATGCGCGACGGCTATTACCACACCGGCGACGTCGGCCAGCGCGACGCCGACGGCTACATCACCTACGTGGGCCGGGCCGACGACGTGTTCAAGGCCTCGGGCTACCGGATCAGCCCCTTCGAGCTCGAGAGCGTGCTGATCGAGCATCCCGCGGTGGCCGAGGCGGCGGTGGTTCCGTCGCCGGACCCGGTTCGCGGCCACGTGCCCAAGGCCTTCGTGATCACCGCGCCGGCACACGCGGCCGATGAAGCCACCGCGGCGAGCATCTTCCGCTTCCTGCGCGAGCGGCTGGCCGGCTACAAGCTGATCCGGCGGATCGAGTTCAGCGACCTGCCCAAGACCATCTCCGGAAAGATCCGCCGGGTGGAACTGCGCGGACAGGAAACCGGCCGGCCGGCATCGGGGCGGCGCAGCGGCGCGGAATTCCTGGAGGAGGACTTCCGCTGAGCGCGGGAGAACCGGGCAGCACGGCCTTGCCTCAGGCGCGGCGGCCCCAGCCGATCCAGCCGCTGCCGAGGTTGCGCGACACCCACTCGAAGCTGCTCAGGTAGCCCTCGAGCAGGCTCCACGGCCGCTCGAGCCCCTCGAAGGTGGTCATGTACGGCCGCGCGCGGCGCCGCACCAGCGGGTTCAGCGGCGCCGACCACCAGGGCCCGAGCTTCATGCCGGCCGCGGCCACCCGCGCCCCGGGGCGCGTGGCGGCGAAGATCCGATCGAGCGCCGGCCTCGAGCGCAGCACGTCGTGAGCGCAGTGGAACAGCACCGCGTCGAAGCTCTCGCCGAACGGCGCCTGCTCGACCGTCGACAGCAGCAGGTCCACGTTGCGCCAGCCCTCGCGCTCGCAGCGCTCGCTCGCCAGCGCGATCATCTCGGGCGAAACTTCCACGCCGACCAGCCGGCCGCCAGGGCCGATTCGTTCCAGGATGGGCGCGAAGCTCAGGCCTGTGCCGCAGCCCACGTCGAGAACGACGTTGCCGGCCTGCAAGGCCAGCCGCTCGATCGTGCGAAGGCGCGCGGGCATGCTGCGCCGGGCAGAGGCGTCGTAGCCGGCCGCGTGCGCCCGATAGCGGGCGATGGCGAGCGCCGGATCGGGACGCTCGGCGATCGAGAACGCCGGATTCGGGTCGTTCGGGTTCTTGGTCGGCATCTGACCATGTTAGGTTAGAACGCAGACGAACAGGAGAAACAGTGTCGATGTCCTTGGAGTCGCTCGATCGCCAGGAGATCCTGGCGGGCCTGCTCGAACCGCGCGCCCGCATCTCGCCCAAGTACTTCTACGATGCGCTCGGCTCGCGCCTGTTCTGCGCGATCACCGAGCTCGACGAGTACTACCCCACCCGCACCGAAGCCGCGATCGTGGCGAACGAGCTTCCGCGCATCGCGTCGAGCTGGGGCCGGCCCGGCTGCACGCTGATCGACCTCGGCGCCGGCGATTGCGAGAAGGCCTCGCGACTGTTCGAGGCGCTCCAGCCCGCCCAGTACGTCGCGGTGGACATCTCCGCGGCCTTCCTGCGGCAATCGCTCGACTGCCTGCGCCAGCGCTTTCCCGATCTCGAGATGCAGGCGGTCGGCGCCGACTTCTCTCGCGAGCTCGCGCTGCCCGACTCGGTGCGGCGCGCCGCGCGCCTCTTCTTCTATCCCGGCTCCTCGATCGGCAACTTCACGAAGCACGAAGCGCGCGGGCTGCTGGCCCGGTTGCGCGGGCATCTCGGCGATGACGGCGGGCTGCTGATCGGGATCGATCTGGTGAAGGACCGGCGCACGCTCGAGGCCGCCTACGACGATCCGCTCGGCGTGACCGCGGCCTTCAACCTGAACGTGCTGCGCAACGCGAACCGGATCGCCGGCACCGACTTCGACCTGGCCGATTGGCGGCACGTGGCGTTCTACGACGAGCCGAACAGCCGGATCGAGATGCACCTCGAGGCTCGGCGCGCGGTCACCGTGGCCGCGAGTGCCGGCACCGGCGACCCGCCCGCGGGTTTCGAACGCAGCTTCGCCGCCGGCGAGCGCATCCACACCGAGAACTCCTGCAAGTACCGGCTCGATGACTTCGCGTCGCTGCTCGCGAGCGCCGGCTTTGCGATGCAGCAGGCCTGGACCGACCCGAGACAGTGGTTCGCGGTGATCCTGGCCCGACCGGCGACAGCGGCCTGAGGGATGGCCGACGTGGGCGACGCGCGCCGCTGCGGGCCGGTCGGGCTCGCCCGGGAGCTGACGGCGATCCGCGCCCGCCTTCTGGCCCTGGTCGACGATCTCGACGAAGGCCGGTGGCAGGTGCCGCTTCGCGAGGGCCTGAATCCGTTCGCCTGGGAGCTCGCGCACGTGGCCTGGTTCGCCGAGTGGTGGACGCTGCGCGGTCCCCACCGGCCTGACGCGGACGGCCGCCTGCAGGCCACCCGCCCGCCACGGCACGCAGGGCCCGACGAGATCCTGGATTCCTCGCGGCTCGCCCACGCCGATCGCTGGCGGGTCGGGCTCCCCTCGCCCGGCGAGATCCGCCGGGTGCTCGCGGCGCAACTCGACGACAGCCTCGAGGCGCTGGCCCGCCTGCCGGATCGCGACGACGCGTTGTACTTCCATCGCCTGGCGCTGATGCACGAGGCGATGCACTGCGAGGCGCTCGTCTGGATGCGCGCGACCCTCGGCTATCCGGCGCCGGTCGGCGCGAGGCTGTCGCCGATGGCGGCCGGCGCAACCGGCGCGCCGCCGGTCCCCGTTGCCGGGGGCACGGTGCGGCTCGGCTGCGGACAGCCTGCGCCGGGCTTCGCGTTCGACAACGAGCGCGGCGCCGTCGACGTGGCGGTCGCGGACTTCGACATCGATTTCGCGCCGATGACCGCCGGCCGTTTCCTCGCCTTCGTGGAGGACGGCGGCTACGCCGATCCGCGCTGGTGGCCCGGTGAGGCCGGCCGCTGGCTCGACGCACACGGGCGCAGCCATCCGGCGCGCTGGCGCCCGGCCGACGGCGGCTGGGAGTGGCGCTGGTTCGATCGCTGGCTGCCGCTCGATCCCGGCCAGCCAGTGATCCATGTGAGCGCCTGGGAGGCCGAGGCCTGGTGCCGCTGGGCCGGCCGTGCCCTGCCCACGGCCGCGCAGTGGCAGCACGCCGCGTCGCTGGGCAGCCTGCACTGGGGCGACAGCGTCTGGGAGTGGACCGCCGACGCCTTCCTGCCCTACCCCGGCTTCGTGCCGGGCCCCTATCGCGACTACTCGGCGCCGTGGTTCGGGGACCACCGCGAGTTGCGCGGCGCGGCCTTCGCGACCGAAGCGCCGATTCGCGACCTGCGCTACCGCAACTTCTTCACCCCCGGACGCACCGACGTCTTCGCCGGCTTCAGGACGGTGAGCGGGCGCATCGGTTCATGAACCTGATCGGTTCATGAGCTCAGGCTGGCCGCCTCGGGCAAGTGCGGGATCGACGCCGGATCGGGCCTGACGCAGGGCCAGCAGAAGCGTTCGCAGATTCTCGCGTGGGCCCGGTCGAGCACCTCAGCGTCGGCCGCGCCGAGGTTCAGGACCGCGTATCGATGCGAGCCGAGCCACTTGTACTCGCGCGCGAGACTGCGCCCGCGCTTCGGGTAGAGCGCGAGCCTCGCGCCCGGGTACTCGGCCGCCAGCCAGGCGAGCGCGCCCTCGTCGGGGGCCGGCATCGCTTCGCCGTCGAAGCGCCGGAACACGAAGCTCGCCGCCGCGCCGCAGCGCGCCGGCACGCTCGCCGGCATACATCCACTCGTCGACGATCCCGATCACCCGGACTTCGCCGTCGAACACGTAGCCGTCGACATTCACCTGGTGGGCGTCGACCGGTTCCTCGACGATCATCCGCGTGGGGTCGCAAGGCATCGTCACGAAGCGCGAGGCAAGCTGGGCGAAGGGAGCGACCAGCCTGCGGATCACCAGCCGCTCGAAGCGGCCGAAATCGAGGTGCCGCGCCAGTTCCTCCGGACTCCGGACGGTGCGGGCGAGCACCGAGAAGGTGGCCTTGATCGGCTTGACGAAGGCCGGCAGCTGGATCCCAGCGGCCGCCAGGACCGCGGCCAGCGCGGCCGGGTCCCGCACCCTCGGGTCGTCGAGCGCCATGGGCAGCGCGGCGGCGGCGATGCTCGCCTCGGGCGCGACCGAGTCCTGGACCTGCCGGGCAAGCAGCTTGTGGTGCGCCCGGCACACCGCCGAGGGATCATTGCCGGGCAGGCCCAGGCGCTGCGCCACGACCGCCGCGATCAAGGCCCCGAACTGCTCGTTGTTCGACACCACCGCGTCGACGCGGCCCCGGTACTTGCGGCAGATTCGCTCGACGAAGGCCCAGGGGTCGAAGGCCAGCAGACGGGCATTGCCGGGAAAGCGGAACAGGTCGAAGCCTTCGGCGAAGACCTCGATCTCGCCGGCCTCGAGCAAGGGCGCGAAGCCGCCGGCGTCCCACTCTTTCTCGAAAAGGAGAAGCAGCCGCAGCGGCCGGTTGCCGGACGCCTGCGGCTGCATGGTTCAGGCTCTCGCCGCCGCTCCGCTGCCCAGGCGGCCGACTGCCGCGCCGATCGCGGCCACCACGACGCCGACCACCGAGAGCTGGAGATGGCTGAGCCCGAGGTCACCGCCGCCGGGCAGCGCGAGCATCAGCCCGCCGGCGGCCAGCAGGAGGCGCCCGACGAACGCGAAGGCGCTGCCGCGCAAGGGCCCCAGCCCCAGCAGGTAGCCTTCGAGCGCCGACGCGAGCAGCAGGATCCCGATGATGGCCGTAAGCACCACGACGAGGATCTCTCCGGCATCGCCACGCATGATGAGCGCCGGATTCAGCACGAAGAAGAACGGCACGATGTACATGATGCTGCCCAGCCGCATCGACTGCAGACCCACCTTGATCGGCGGCGCACCGGCCAGGCCCGAGGCCACGAAGGCAGCCAGCGCCACCGGGGGCGTGATGAAGGACACCATGCCCCAGTAGAGCATGAACAGGTGGACCGCCACCGGGTCGAAGCCCGCCGCCACCAGGGGCGGCGCCAGCACGATCGCCAGGAAGATGTAGCAGGCGGTGATGGTCATGCCCATGCCGAACACGAAGCTGGTCAGCGCTCCCATGACCAGCAGCACGTAGACGTTGTTGCCGGCCAGGTAGACCAGGTCGTTGGCCAGCGTGCCCGCCAGGCCGGTGACCGACAGGGCGCCGATGATCATGCCCACGCCGGCCAGCAGCGCGGCGAGTTCGGCGAGCGCGCCGCCGATGCCCAGGATCAGCTTGCCGAGCTTGCGCAGGTCCAGCCGATGCTGTTTCGAGAACTGGTTGATGGCCAGCAGCAGCGCCGTGGCGTAGAAGGGCGCCAGCGCCTCGCGCTGGAGCACGAGCAGCATCCAGACCAGCAGCACGAACACGAAGATGTACTGCCAGCCCTCGGCGAAGGTCTTGCGGATCGAGGGAAGCTCCTCGCGCGGCAGGCCCTTCAGACCCTTGCGCGCGGCATAGCCATCGATCTGCATGAACAAGGCGAAGTAGTACAGCAGCGACGGGATCGTGGCCGCGATCGCGATCGCTGCGTAGGGCTTGCCGAGGAAGGACGCCATGATGAAGGCGGTGGCGCCCATCACCGGCGGCATCAGGACGCCCCCGGTCGACGCGCAGGCCTCGACCCCGCCGGCGTAGGCCGGCGAGAAGCCGGTGCGCTTCATCGCCGGGATGGTCACCACCCCGGTGGTCAGCACGTTGGAGACCACGCTGCCGCTGACCGAGCCCATCAGGCCGCTGGCGAAGATCGCGACCTTGGCCGGTCCGCCGCGCACCGCGCCGAACAGGGCGAGCGCGAGGTTGTTGAAGAACTGTGCCGCGCCCGTGAATTGCAGCGCCGCGCCGAACATCACGAAACCGATCACCAGCTCGCCGAAGGCGCGCGTGGGGATCCCCATCACGCTCTCGCTGCTGGTGAAGTGGTAGCCCGCCGTGGTGCGAAGATCCTGGCCCAGCCCGGAGATCGGCCCGGGCATGATCTCGGCGAACACCGGATAGAACGAGAACAGCGCGACCACGATCGCGACCGTGGTGCCGCCGGCGCGGCGCGTGGCCTCGAGCAGGAGCAGCCAGCCGAGGCCGGCGACCCAGACCGCGGTGTCGGGCGCCATGAACTCCCAGGCCTCTTCGACGATGCGCTGGCCGTTCCAGGCAAAGTAGGCGAACACGGCAGCCATCAGCGCGAACAGCAGCGCGTCGTACCAGGGCACCCGGTCGCGGGGCGCCGAGCCGGTGGCCGGGATCAGCAGGAAGACCGCGCCGGCCAGCAGCGCGGCCAGCACGTACAGGTAGCTGCTGTCGAGCATCGTCTTGCCGACGAAGAACCCGAGATTCAGCACCTGGTTCAGCGCGAGATAGATCGCGCCGAGCGTCAGCGCGATCATCAGCCCGCTCCAGGCGGCCGGCAGGTTCCGGTAACGGGACGCCTCGGCCGGCGCCTGGGGGGCTGCGTTCGTCATCGACCGGTCACCAGGAGGTCAGCACCGGATCGAAGCCCGCCTTGGTGAGCGCGTCGGCGCGCGCCTTGGCCCAGGCCTTCTTGAAGGCCTCGTCGTCCGCGTGGCTACCCTTGGAGACTTCAGCCCAGGCAGTGGCCATGACCTTCTGGCGCTCGATGAGCTTGTCGTTGTGCGCCTGGTGCTCGGGTTTCCAGAGGCCGGCTTCCTTCCAGTACTTGATCGCCCCGTCGTGGTAGGGCACGACCCACGCGAAGTTCTGGCGCTTGGCATCCCAGCCGCTGTTGCCCGGGGCGTTGTCCTTGTAGTCGCCGAAGGCCTCGACCATCGCCTTGGTCATGTTGTAGACCGTGTCGACGTCGCGATCGGCGTAGGTCATCAGGACCGGGTAGGGGTAGGTGGCGGCCTCGGCCGGCTTCTCCTTGGACAGGTCGGCCCCCTCGGTGCCCATGAAGGGGAAGAAGAACGGCGCGATCGCGTTCATCCGCTTCCAGCCTTCCTTGTCGGCATGCGAGATGATCGGGTACACCAGGCCACGTGGCGACTTGGCGATCGCGTAGGCCTTGCCCGAGATCGACGAACTGAACGCCGCGTCGACCTGGTTGTTGACGATGCCGTCCATGGCGGCGCCGAAGCCGCCGAACTCGACCTTCTTGACGTCGTCCCAGGTGAGGTTGGCATGCGCCAGGATGGCGGTGATGTTCTGGTTCAGCGACGGCGCGCCGATCACCCAGGCCACCCGCTTGCCCTTCAGGTCGGCGACGGTCTTGATGCCCACGTCGCCGGCGGCCAGCACGGTGAGCAGCTGGTCGGAGGTGTTGAGCATCAGCGCGCGGACCGGCTGCGGCCCCCAGTTCTTCGCGCCGAACTCGTAGACGCCTTCCTGGGACAGGTAGGTGCCGCCCACGCCGTTGGCCGAGAACTGGACCTTGCCCTCGCGCAGCGGCAGCGTGCGCGAGACGTCGTTCTTGCCGGGCAGCACGCGCAGGTTCACGCCGTACTTCTGCTTGAGGGCGTTGCCGATGGCGACGGCCTGGTTGTAGCCGCCGGAGCCTACGTCGTAGGCGCTCCAGGACAGCGTGTCGGGCAGCTTGGGCTGGGCGGCGGCGGGTGCGGCAATCGTTGCGGCGAGGCCGAGCGCGAGCAGCGCGCGGCCTCCGAGTCGGTGGGCTCGGATCATGGCCATGTCTCCATCCTCGTTGTTGGAGGGCCGATCCTAGCAGAGCCCCGCCGGCGCGATCCAGTTATCCTGATCCCTACGGAGGCACCACGATGAACCACTTCCTTGGACGGCGCGCGGCGATCCTGCTGGGCGCCCATCTCCTTGCGCTCGGCCTGGCCGGCTGCGCCTCGCTCGGCCTGCACGAGCCGCCCACGGTCAACCTGGTCGGGATCGAGCCGATCGCCGGCGAAGGCCTGGAGTCGCGCTTCGAGCTGCGACTGCGGATCCAGAACCCCAACGAGCGGCCGATCGAATACGACGGCCTGTGGGTCGAGCTCGCGGTCGGCGGCTCGAAGCTCGCCTCGGGGGTGAGCGACCGGCGCGGCACGATCCCCCGCTTCGGCGAGGAAGTGCTGGCGGTGCCCGTAAGCGTCTCGATGAGCGCGCTGGTGCGCCAGGCCATCGGGCTGGCCACCGGCGAGCGCCCCGGCACCGAGTACACGATGCGCGGCAAGCTTTCCGGGCCGGTGTTCGGCGCCACCCGCTTCGAGTCGAGCGGCGACCTGATGCTGCCGCAGGCCCTGCGCAGGCGTCTCGAGGGGAGCGCGCGATGACCGGCACGATGGGTTTCTCCGCGCCGCTGCAGGCCACGATCGCCCGCACCCGCAGCCACGGCTTCGGCGACCTGCTCTGGCGCAGCGCCCGGCGGGTGCCGGACAAGACCGCGCTGGTCTGGGGCGGCCTTCGCCAGACCTACGCCGAACTCGACGACACGGTCAACCGCACCGCCAACGCGCTGGCCGCGAGGGGCATCGGCAAGGGCGACCGGCTGGCGCTGCTCTCGCGCAACAATCACGCCTTCGTCGTGCTGAGCTTCGCCGCGGCGCGGCTGGGCGCGATCCTGGTGCCGGTCAACTTCATGCTCAAGTCGGCCGAGGTCGCCTACATCCTGGGACACAGCGGCAGCGTGGCGCTGGTCGCCGAGGATTCGCTGCTGCCGGTGGCTTCCGACGCCCTGCTCGACCCGGCGGCGCCGCGGGTTCGCCTGAAGGCCGTGATCCCGGAGCACGG
>MEEC01000053.1 GCA_001724315.1 Lautropia sp. SCN 70-15
TTGCAGTGCAATCCGGGACTGAGCTTGCGCGCCACACGCGGCCCGCAAGCTCAGGCGGCGGCAACCTGCGTGGCGCGGCGCTTGGCGACCTCGAGCAGGCCGTTGCAGGCGTCCTCGATGTAGTCGAGCACCTGCTCGAAGCCCTGCTGGTTGCCGTAGTAGGGGTCGGGAATCGTGGCCGACTCGTGGTCGCTGGCGAAGCGCATCAGCAACTGCAGCTTGTGGTGCGCGCTCTTGGGCGCCATCTGCTGGAGCAGCGCGAGGTTGTCCCAGTCCATGGCGAGGATCATGTCGTAATCCTCGAAGTCCTTGTCCTTGATGCGCCGGGCGCGCAGCCCCGAGATGTCGTAGCCGCGCTTGCTCGCGGTGGCCTGCGCGCGCTTGTCCGGCGCCTCGCCGGCGTGGAAGGCGTGGGTGCCGGCCGAGCCGACCTGCACGACCTCTTCGAGGCCCGCCTGGCGCACCATCTGCTGGAACACGCCCTCGGCCATCGGCGAGCGGCAGATGTTGCCCATGCAGACGAACAGGATGCGGGTATTCATTGCCAGCGAAATCGGTTCACGTTTTGCCATTTCAACTCCAGACTCGAAAACAGGATCCTTGGTTCTTGCGCCGCTCCGCGAGCGGCGCCATTCAAGCAGCCTTCCCAGCCACGAACGGAACGACATTGCTCCCTCCGTCCGAACCGAAAAACCGCTCCTTCAATGCAGCGAGCTGGTCGCGCAACTGCGCGGCCTTCTCGAATTCCAGGTTCTTCGCGTGCTCGAGCATCTGCTTCTCGAGCCGCTTGATCTCTTTCGCGAGCGCCTTCTCCGACATCGCGTCGTAGCCCGCCAGCTGCTCGGCGGCCTTGAGCTCCTGGCGCGCCTGCTGCGGATCCCAGACGCCGTCGATCATGTCGCGGATCTGCTTGCTAACCCCGCGCGGCACGATGCCGTGCTCGACGTTGAACGCCACCTGTTTCAGCCGCCGCCGCTCGGTCTCGTCGATGGCCCTGCGCATCGAGTCGGTGACCCGGTCGGCGTACAGGATCGCGGTGCCGTTCAGGTTGCGCGCCGCCCGCCCGATCGTCTGGATCAGGCTGCGGTCCGAGCGAAGAAAGCCTTCCTTGTCGGCGTCGAGGATCGCCACCAGCGAGACCTCGGGAATGTCGAGCCCTTCGCGCAGCAGGTTGATTCCCACCAGCACGTCGAAGGTGCCCAGGCGCAGGTCGCGGATGATCTCGACCCGCTCCACCGTGTCGATGTCCGAGTGCAGGTAGCGGACCCGCACGCCGTTCTCGCCCAGGTAGTCGGTGAGGTCCTCGGCCATTCGTTTGGTGAGCGTGGTGACCAGCACCCGCTCGCCGCGCTCGACCCGCACGCGAATCTCGGACAGCACGTCGTCGACCTGGCTGGTGGCCGGCCTGACGGTGACCACCGGATCGACCAGGCCGGTGGGCCGCACCACCTGCTCGACCACCTGTCCCGACTGGCGCGCCTCGTAGGCGGCCGGCGTGGCCGACACGAACACGCACTGGCGCACCTTGGACTCGAACTCCTCGAAGGTGAGCGGCCGGTTGTCCAGCGCCGAGGGCAGCCGGAAACCGTAGTCGACCAGCGTTTCCTTGCGCGAGCGGTCGCCGCGATACATGCCGCCGAGCTGGCCGATCGTGACATGGCTCTCGTCGATGATCATCAGCGCGTCGGACGGCAGGTAGTCGACCAGCGTGGGCGGCGGCTCGCCGGGCGCCGCACCCGACAGGTGCCTGGTGTAGTTCTCGATGCCCTTGCAGAAGCCGAGCTCCTGCAGCATCTCGATGTCGAAGCGGGTGCGCTGCTCGAGCCGCTGCGCCTCGACGAACTTGCCCTGCGCGTTGAAGAAGGCGAGCCGCTCGCGCAGCTCTTCCTTGATCGTTTCGATGGCGCGCAGCACGGTCGCCCGCGGCGTCACGTAGTGCGACGACGGGTACACGGTGAAGCGCGGGATCTTCTGCTGCACCCGGCCGGTGAGCGGATCGAAGAGCTGGATGCTCTCGACCTCGTCGTCGAACAGCTCGACCCGCACCGCGAGCTCGGCGTGCTCGGCGGGGAAGATGTCGATCGCGTCGCCGCGCACCCGGAAGCTGCCGCGCACGAAATCGGTCTCGTTGCGCTTGTACTGCATGGACACCAGCCGCGCCAGCACGTCGCGCTGGGACATCTTGTCCTTCACGCGCAGCGTCATGACCATCGCGTGATAGTCGTTCGGGTTGCCGATGCCGTAGATGCACGACACCGTCGCCACGATCACCGTGTCGCGACGCTCGAGCAGCGACTTGGTGGCCGACAGCCGCATCTGCTCGATGTGCTCGTTGATCGACGAGTCCTTCTCGATGAACAGGTCGCGCTGAGGCACGTAGGCCTCGGGCTGGTAGTAGTCGTAATAGGAGACGAAGTACTCGACCGCGTTGTTCGGGAAGAACTCGCGCATCTCCGCGTACAGCTGCGCGGCCAGCGTCTTGTTCGGCGCGAGGACCAGCGCCGGCCGGCCGAGCCGCGCGATGACGTTGGCCATCGTGAAGGTCTTCCCCGAGCCGGTCACGCCGAGCAGCGTCTGGAAGCTCAGCCCGTCCTGGATGCCTTCGACCAGGCGCGCGATCGCCTCCGGCTGGTCGCCAGCCGGGGGAAACGGCTGGTACAGCTGGAAAGGGCTTCCCGGGAAGCTGACGAACTTCGTGCTGTCGAGCGCGAGATCGGTCATCTGGGCGGAGGGTTCCGGAGGCAGCGTGTTAGACTTGACAAAACCGACCCTTGCTGCGCTGCCGCATGAACTCGCGGGATTCCCGACAGTCCGGAATCCGGCCGAAATCCACGTGCCGGCAAGGGCTTTTCATCTGGGCCTCACGGTGCTTTCGCCGCCGCTCGGCCAAAGACAAATTATCGCCGCGCGCCCCCCAAAAAGCTAGTGCCCTGCACATTTTTTGTGCAGATACTTGTGTTTCATTAGGTAATTTTTCTTAACAATCAGGAACTTGGTCGATCGCCATGAGCCAGTCGATGTTTGCCGCCGTCCAGTTGGCGCCCCGTGACCCCATCCTGGGCATGACCGAAGCCTTCAACGCCGACACGCGCACCAACAAGGTGAACCTCGGCGTCGGCGTCTACTACGACGACAACGGCAAGCTGCCGCTGCTCGCCGCGGTGCGGGAGGCCGAGAAAACCCGCCTCGAGGCGGCGCCGGCGCGCGGCTATCTGCCCATCGAAGGCTTCGGCGCCTACAACCAGGCGGTGCAGCAACTGCTGTTCGGCAAGGACTCGCCGCTGCTGGCCGCCGGCCGCGTCGCGACCTTCGAGGCCCTGGGCGGAACCGGCGGCCTGAAGATCGGCGCCGACTTCCTGAAGCGGCTCGCCCCGAACGCCGAGGTCTGGATCAGCGACCCGAGCTGGGAGAACCACCGCGCGCTGTTCGAAGGCGCCGGCTTCAAGGTCAATGCCTACCCTTACTACGACTCGGCCACGCACGGCGTGAACTTCCAGGGCATGCTGGCCGCCCTGAACGCGATGCCTGCCGGCGCGATCGTGGTGCTGCACGCGTGCTGCCACAACCCCACCGGCGTCGACCTGGGCGTCGAGCAGTGGAAGCAGGTGGTCGAGGCGGTGCGCGGCCGCGGCCTGGTCGCCTTCCTCGACATGGCCTACCAGGGCTTCGGCGACGGCATCGAGGAAGACGCCGCGGCGCTGCGACTGTTCGCGGACTCCGGCCTGCCCTTCTTCGTGTCGAGCTCGTTCTCGAAGTCCTTCTCGCTGTACGGCGAGCGGGTCGGCGCCCTGTCCATCGTCACGCTCGACCGCGACGAGACCGCCCGGGTAACCAGCCAGGTCAAGCGGGTGATCCGGACCAACTACTCGAATCCGCCGACCCACGGCGCGGCGATCGTGGCGGCCGTGCTGTCCACGCCCGAGCTGCGCAAGCTCTGGGAGCAGGAGCTCGCCGGCATGCGCGAGCGCATCCGCCAGATGCGCGTGCAGCTGGTCGAGAAGCTGAAGGCCCGCGGCGTCAAGCAGGACTTCTCCTTCGTGACCACCCAGCGGGGCATGTTCTCGTATTCGGGCCTCACATCGGCGCAGGTCGATCGGCTGCGCGAGGAGTTCGGCATCTACGCGATCGCCACCGGCCGCATCTGCCTGGCGGCGCTGAACAGCAGGAACATCGACGCGGTGGCCGACGCGATCGCGAAGGTGGTCGCGGAGTAAGCTGCCTTCATTCTGGAACGCGATTCGACAGATTCGAGAAAGTCTGGCTATAATCGCGGTCTGTTCCCCGATAGCTCAGTCGGTAGAGCGACGGACTGTTAACTTAATGGCAGCCCGTATGGGAAACCATACGGTGAAAACACCCCTAATTCGGGGAACCCTAAAGCGCCGAAGGCGCCAAGGCAATCCCGAGCAAGCAGGCGGAGATCTTCGGATCGAAGCCGGGCATGTGTAGAGACTTTACGGGGCGCGCCTACAGCGAAAGCCAAGGCGAAGAGAAAGTCCAAGCCGGTTGGAAACTTCCGGGCACTTGTAATCCGCAGGTCCCAGGTTCGAGCCCTGGTCGGGGAGCCAGATTACACGGAAAGGCCGCGCAGCAATGCGCGGCCTTTTTCGTTCCAGCCCCCTGTCGTTCGAGTCCTCTTTCGCTCTTTCGTTCGAGCTCGCCACGACCGCCTCGTCCCCGCGGCGAGCGACAGGTCTCAGTTCCTGTAGTTGCCGTCGTAGACGGTGCCGGCCGCATAGGTGCGGGCCGCCTCGCGGCCTTCCGCGCGGACCTCTACGGCGCTGCGCTCCCAGCCCTCACGGCCGGTCGCGAACACCGTCACCTCTCCCTGGGTGACCATTTCGTCGCGCATTCGTGCGCGCTCGAGTTCCTGGATCACTTCGGCCCGCGTGAGCCTGGGCACGAAGAAGTCGTTCGCCTCGACGATCTCCTGCGCCATCGGCGCCGAAGACGATACCGCGACGAGCGCGGTGAACAGCAGCGCTCTCATCATTGCTCCTCATGAACGTCGGAATGGACGTGCGCGACAGGCCTTGCGGCATCGCGTCTTACCGTCCTGGCATTGGTCGCGACCGGCCCGGCATTCGTGACGCCGGATGCGAGCGCGATTCGCCGCCGCCGGGCCGCCAGTCCCGCTCCAGGCACCGGCGCAGGCTCACCCTGGCTCGATGCAGCAGCGTGCGGCAGTTCGGCGCCGACAAGCCGAGCTGCTCGCAGATCTCGTCGGTGCCGAATCCGTACCACTCGTGCAGAACGAACACCTGCGTGGCCCTGGCAGGCAGTCTCGACGCGCAGCGGGCGATCGCGTCGGCCAGTTCCCGACGCTCGAGCGCACCGTCGGGCTCGCACCCGAGGGAGGCGCAAAAGCCCTGGTGCGGACAGTCGCGGCAGAGCGAATCGAGCGCCCCTTCGTCGACCGCGCCGCCGTCATCGAGATTGGTCAGCCACCGGCTCTCGTTCGAGCGCCACCAGTCCGCCGCCTTGTGCTTGAGGATGCCGAGCGCCCAGGTGGCCAGGCTGGCGTCGCCTCGCCAGGCCGCGCGGCCCTCGGCGATCACGAGCAGGGTTTCCTGGACGAGGTCTTCGGCAAGCGCCGGGTCGGCTGCGAGCAGGCGCGCGTACCGCATCAGGCGCACGCGCAGCGACGCCAGTTCGAGGTCGCGGTGCTGGAAGGAGCGCGCCATCTTTCGGCCAGCCCCAGACCCGCGCGAAGCGGACCGAGACGTTCGGGTCCGAGCCTTGCGCGAGCGTCGATGATGCGCCGCTTCGCCGCGGCGCGCCACCGGAAAGCGGCGACCCGCGGGTCAGGCCGGCTTCATCATCGTCACGATCCGCATCGTGGCCGGGCTGTCCAGGAGATCCTTCAGCGTGTACCGATCGAGCACCGCCAGAAAGGCGTCCAGCGCCTCACTCAGCGCCTGCTTGAGCCGGCAGCCGCGATCGACCAGGCAGGCGCCGCCCGCATCGAAGCACTCGACCAGGTTCAGGTCCGCCTCCATGTTGCGCAGCACCTCACCGATCCGGATCTCCTCGGCCTTCATGCCCAGCCGCAGCCCTCCGCCCTTGCCTCGCTGGCCGTGAAGGAATCCGTCGCGCACCAGCTGGTTGACCACCTTCATCAGGTGGGTGCGAGAGATCGCGAAGCGCTCGGCGATCTCGGCGATGGTGACCAGGCGATCCGGGTTGCCGCCCACGTACATCAGCACGCGCAGCGCGTAGTCGGTGTGTTGGGTGATTCGCATGTCATCAGCTTATCCGAAACCCCGCCGGGCCCCGGGGCCGCCCCCGCCGGCATCTCCACCAATCTTTGAGATAATCCCGGTTCCATTTCACTGATTCCCCGAAGAGGAGACCCCATGAACCGTCACATCCGCGGGTTCATCGCGGCCGCAGCGATCGGCCTCGGCCTGAGCGGCGCCGCCCAGGCCCAGCAATTCGTCAACGTCCTCACCGGCGGCACCAGCGGCATCTACTACCCGCTCGGCGTCGCGCTGTCGCAGATCTACGGCAAGGAGATCCCCGAGGCGAAATCCTCGGTCCAGTCGACCAAGGCATCGGTCGAGAACCTGAACCTGCTGCAGGCAGGCCGCGGCGAGATCGGCTTCACGCTCGGCGACGCGCTTTCCGACGCCTGGAAAGGCAACGAGGAAGTCGGCTTCAAGGCTCCGCTCAAGAAGCTGCGCGCCATCGCCGGCATCTACCCGAACTACGTGCAGATCGTGGCCAGCGCCGATTCCGGCATCAAGACCCTGGACGACCTGAAGGGCAAGCGCGTGTCGGTCGGCGCGCCGCGCTCGGGCACCGAGCTGAACGCGCGCGCCGTGTTCAAGGCCGCCGGCATGACCTACAAGGACTTCGCCAAGGTCGAGTACCTGCCCTTCGGCGAGTCGGTCGAGCTGATCAAGAACCGCCAGCTCGACGCCACGCTGCAGTCGGCGGGCCTTGGCGTGGCCTCGATCCGCGACCTGGCCACGTCGGTGAAGATCGTCGTCGTGCCGGTGCCGGCCGACGTGATCGCCAAGATCGGCGACCCGGCCTACCAGTCGGCCGTCATCCCTGCGGGCACCTACGACGGTCAGTCGGGCGACGTGCCGACCGCGGCGATCAACAACTTCCTGGTCACCCACGAAGGCGTCTCGGACACCGTCGCCTACAAGATGACCAAGGCGCTGTTCGAGAACCTCGAGCAGATGGTCTCGGCGCACGCCGCGGCCAAGCGGATCTCGCTCGAGGGCGCGGTGAAGGGCCTGCCGCTGCCGCTGCACCCCGGCGCGGAGAAGTTCTACCGCGAGAAGGGCGTCCTGAAGTAAGAAGAAGGAATCGCGCTCGAGCAGGCGCACCGGAGCCCGCCTCGCGACCCGAGCGCGGGCCCGCCTGAACCGCTCCGAGGGACGCGACCGTCGCGTCCCTCTTTCGTTTCGCTCGGAGACAACCGATGTCCGACCAGGCCAGCCAGACCGCAGCGGCCGCAAGCCCCGCCGCCGACGACCCTCACAACATCTTCGGCCAGCGCTCGCCGATCGCAACGCGGACCATCTTCTGGATCGCAGCGATCTTCTCCGTCTACCAGATCTACACCGCCGCCTATGCGCCGCTGTCCAGCCTGGTGATGCGCTCGCTGCACGTCGGCTTCCTGATGCTGCTGGCCTTCGCGGCGCTGCCGACCTGGTCCCGCGGCGGGCGCGGCAGCCACTGGCTCGGCTGGACGCTCGGGATCGTCGGCTTCGCGCTGGGCTTCTACCAGTGGATCTTCGAGGAAGAGCTGATCCTTCGCTCGGGCGAGCTGACCACGCTCGATCTCTGGATCGGCATCGCGGCGCTGGTGCTGGTCTTCGAGGCCGCGCGCCGGGTCATGGGGCCCGCCCTGCCGCTCATTTGCGCGGCCTTCCTGGCCTATGCGCTGTTCGGCCAGTACCTGCCCGGCGCGCTCGCGCACCGCGGCTACGGACTCGACCAGGTCATCAACCAGATGTCCTTCGGCACCGAGGGCATCTACGGCATCCCGACCTACGTCTCGTCGACCTACATCTTCCTGTTCATCCTGTTCGGCACCTTCCTCGAGCAGGCCGGCATGATCCGGCTGTTCACCGATTTCTCGCTCGGCACCGTGGGCCACACGCGCGGCGGGCCCGCCAAGGTCTCCGTGGTGGCGTCGGGCCTGATGGGCACGATCAACGGCTCGGGCGTGGCCAACGTGGTCACCACCGGGCAGTTCACGATCCCGCTGATGAAGCGCTTCGGCTACCGGCCGGCCTTCGCCGGCGGCGTCGAGGCCACCTCGAGCATGGGGGGCCAGATCATGCCGCCGGTGATGGGCGCGGTGGCCTTCATCATGGCCGAGACCATCGGCGTGCCCTACCTCGAGATCGTCAAGGCCGCGCTGATCCCCGCCATCCTCTATTTCGCGACCGCCTTCTGGATGGTCCACCTCGAGGCGGGCCGCCTCGGGCTGGTGGGCATACCGAAGGAGGAGTGCCCGGACCCCTGGGCCGCCGTGCGGCGGAGCTGGTACCTGATCCTGCCGCTGGCGGCGCTGGTCTGGCTGCTGTTCGCCGGTTACACGCCGCTGTTCTCCGGCACGGTGGGCCTCGCGGCCACCGTGATCCTGATCTTCGGCGCGGCCGCGATCTCGCGCGCGCCGAACACCGTGCTGCGCTTCATCTTCTGGATCGGGCTGGGGCTGCTCGCCTCGTCCTTCCTGCGCTGGGGCATCACCGCGGTGTTCGCGGTGATCGGGCTGCTGATCGCGGTCAACCTGTGGGTGCACGGCGGCCGCGAGGTGCTGCGCCTGGCCTTGAACGGCCTGTCCGAAGGCGCCAAGAACGCGCTGTCGGTCGGCGTGGCCTGCGCGCTGGTCGGCGTGATCATCGGCGTGATGACCCTGACCGGAGCCGCCACCACATTCGGCGGCTACGTGATCCGGCTCGGCGAGCACAGCCTCTTCCTGTCGCTGCTGCTCACCATGCTCACCTGCCTGGTGCTCGGCATGGGAATTCCCACGATCCCGAACTACATCATCACCAGCTCGCTGGCCGCGCCCGCACTGCTGGAGATGGGCGTGCCGCTGATCGTGTCGCACATGTTCGTCTTCTACTTCGGCATCATGGCCGACCTGACGCCGCCGGTGGCGCTGGCCGCCTATGCGGCATCGCCGATCGCCCGCGCATCGGGCCTGGCAATCGGCGTGCAGGCGATGCGTATCGCGATCGCCGGCTTCGTGGTCCCGTTCATGGCCGTCTACGCGCCCGCCCTGATGCTGCAGTCCGGCACCTGGATCGACACCGCGTACGTGGTGTTCAAGGCACTGCTGGCGATCGGCCTGTGGGGCGCGGCGAGCATCGGCTACCTGTGGTCGCCGCTCAGCTGGCCCGAGCGCATCCTGGCGGCGGCCGGCGCATTCATGCTGGTCGTGGCCCTGCCGATCACCGACGAGATCGGCTTCGCGCTCTGCGCCGCCGCGCTGGGCATCCACTGGCTGCGCTCGCGCAAGCGATGACGATCGGGCTGTGCCTCGGATGACGATCGGACTGTGCCTCGCGGTGGCGACCGCCATCGTCGCCGCCTTGCCGGTCGAGCGCTTCACCCTCGACTGGATGCACTCGGTCGAGAAGATCCGCTGGCAGGAAGACTGGCGAATCGACGCCGCGCGACGAAGCCTGGTGCTGGTCGAGTCGCGCGTGCGCGGCTCCGGCGCCGGCATGGAGCCGCCGGAGGGCGCCGTCCTGCGCGATGGCACCTGGCATGCGCAGGGCGGGCTCGAGGTGCCGCGGCTGAGCCTGGCGCTGTCGGACTTCACCGAAGACTGGCGCCTGTGCGCGAATGGCGCCTGCCGCCCCTTGCGCGCTTTCGCGCCGCCCAATGCAGGCGCGATCGAACTGCTGCCTTGCCGAACCGGCCGGCGGTGACGCTCGCGGTCGCGCGGCGTCGCGCCGGGTCTCAGCCGATCTGGCCGCGCACCCAGCGCACGATGTCGGCCGCCCCCATCGCACCGGATATCCGGGCGACCTCCCTGCCCTGCCTGAAGAGCACCATCGTGGGGATGCTCCGGATCGCATGGCGCGCCGCGAGCGCCTGCGCTTCCTCGGTATTGACCTTGGCCAGCCGGGCCGCCGGTTCGAGTTGCGCGGCGGCCTGGGCGAAGGCCGGTGCCATCGTCCGGCAGGGCCCGCACCAGGGTGCCCAGAAGTCCACGACCAGGGGCAGATCCCCGCGTCCGACATGGCGATCGAATGCCTCGGCATCGAGTTCCACCGGCTTTCCGGCGAAGAGCGGCTCGCCGCACCGGCCGCAGCTCGGCCCCTCGGACAGGCGCGCACTCGGCACGCGGTTGGTCGTGTGACAGGCAGGGCAGACGACCTGGGTCGTCGAGGCGTTTTCCGGATTCATCGTCGCTCCTTCGCGAGGCATCGAACTGGCAGATGGTTCCCGAATGCCCCAATTCAAGCGCCAGGTTCCGGATGGCGAGCGCCAGGTTCCGGAAGGCGAGCCCCGGGTTCCTGACGGCGAGCGCCTCCTCCCGATTTGCAGGCATCCGCCGCCGCGCGCCGAGCCACTCGTGACATCATCCGGGCCTCGCCTCATCCGTCCGGCCATGCATCTCGACGCCCGCACCCGAATCGCCCAGCTGCTCGTCTTCGTGACCCCCTCGCTCTGGGCCGCGAATTACGTGATCGCGCGCCTCTCGGTGGGCGTGATCGAACCCCACGCGCTCGCATTCTTCCGATGGCTGGTCGCCCTGCTCCTGATGCTGCCGATTGCCTGGCCGGCGCTTCGGGCGAACTGGCCGGCGTGGCGACGCGAGTGGCGCGACCTGCTGGTGTTCGGCGCCCTCGGAATGTGGATCTGCGGCGCCTTCGTGTACATCGCGGCACGGACCACCAGCGGCACCAACATCGGCCTGGTGTACGCGATCTCCCCGGTCCTGATTGCCGCGGCGTCGGCCCGCTGGCTCGGCGATCGCCTGTCGCCCCGCCAGAAAGGCGGACTGGCCATCGCGATTGCCGGCGTCCTGCTCATCATCCTGAAAGGCAATCCGGGCGCCTTGTTCCAGCTGCGCTTCACCCCGGGCGACCTCTGGGTCATCACCGCAGCGGGCGCCTGGACCGTCTACTCGCTGATGCTGCAGGCGCGGCCGACGGTGCTGGATCCCTTCGCCCGACTGACCGCGATCGTCATGGCCGGCCTGCTGGTGCTCGCGCCCTTCACGATCGCCGAAGCACTGGTCCTTGGCCCGCCGCGCATCGACACGCAGACCGTGCTGCTGGTCCTCGCGGCGGGGCTCTTGCCCGGCTTCGGCGCCTACCAGGCCTACTCCTTTATGCAGAAGCAGCTGGGCCCGGCCCGGACCGGCCTGGTGCTGTACCTCGGACCACCCTACGCCGCGGCCGCAACCTGGCTGATCCTCGGCGAGCAACCGTACTGGTACCACTGGGCAGGCACCGCCCTGCTGCTTCCGGGGATCTGGCTAGCCACCGCCCGCGGGGTGCCGGCCGGAGCAGGTCGGTAAAGCCCCGGGCAGGCGACGCGAGCAAGGGACGAAAAAAAGCCCGAACCAGGGGTTCGGGCTTAATCCACCAAGGAGGTGGAGGAGGAGACATCGGTCGAGGGATGCCTCGGCATCCCCCAGGATTCATCGCTCGCGCATCAGTTCCACTCGGCGCGGGCCTTCGCGGCCATGAATTCGGCGCGCACTCTCGGATCCGACTGCATCAGCGCCTCGAACTCGCGATCGGCGCGCCGCCTGGCCATGTCGGCCATGAAACGTGCGAACAGCGACGGCTTCGCCGCCGCCCGGGACACCTCTGCTGTCCGGGTCCCGACTTGCGCGTCACGCTGCGCCGCAGCATTACGGGCGTCGAGAACACCTCCGTAGACACCCTGGACCACGACCTCCAAGCCCCGCAGGACGCGCTCCAAGCCGTTGTGATGGGTGACCAGCGTGCTCATCATTGACTCCAAAATTCATGTTGCGTTGCAATACACGAATTATGGAGATCATCTCGCCATTGTTCCAATTGATGTTTCGGATACCCCTCATTCACCTTGTGAATGTTCCGTGAGCCCTTCCGGGGCTCGCCAAGCGCCGGCCAAGATCCGGGGGACGCGGGCAGACGCTCACCGGGACGAGAAGCTCTGCGGGATCGTCATCCAAAACAAAAAAGCCACCCCGAGGGGTGGCTTTTTTGCGTTTGGAGTGCCTGACGATGTCCTACTTTCACGAGCGAGGTGCTCACTATCATCGGCGCTG
>MEEC01000054.1 GCA_001724315.1 Lautropia sp. SCN 70-15
GTCTATGCGCTGGGCGGCCTGGCCGACCGCGACGGCCCGCAGGCGCGCCGCGCGGGCGCGCACGGCGTGGCGCTCAGGAGCGCGGCCTGGCGTTGAGGGCGGCGGCCTCGCCTTCGTCGGACGAGGCCGCGTCGCCGCGGACGTCGCCCGCGATCCGGTAGGCCTCGGCGGCCCATGCGCCGAGGTCCACCGTCTTGCAGCGCTCGGAGCAGAACGGGCGCCAGCGGTTGGCCGGCGAGAAGTCGGCCTTGCGGCCGCAGGTGGGGCAGTCGACCTTCACCGCCATGGCGTCAGAGATTGCAGAGCGCGAGCTCGAAGTCCACGTCGCCTTCGAAGGGCTTGGGGCGCAGGTCGCCGCCCTGGCTGGTGAAGCGGATCCACAGGAGGTACTTGTTCGCGCTGATCTCGGGAATCGCGCCCAGCGAGTCGTCGAGCCGCACCTGAACCATCTGCCAGGTGCGCCCGCCCAGCGACTGCTGGAAGCTGCCCTGCCGGGCGGTCAGCACCGAGCGCTGCGCGCTCTCGCGCAGCAGGCTCAGGACGATGGTCAGGCTGTCGTGCAGCGCGCGGAAGGGCGCCGCCCAGCCGGCGATGTCGCGCTGGCGAACCTCGGGCGGGCGATGCTGCCAGGCGTGGTAGGAGGGCAGGTCGAACTCGCAGGCGCCGCCGGCGATGATCACCCGGCTGCGGATGCTCATCAGCCACTCGTTGTCGCGCAGGTGCTGGCCGGTGCGACCGGTGATCGCGCCCAGGCCGGCGGCCGCGGCGTCGATCTGCGCCAGCACGCGATCGAGCATGTCGATCGCCACGTCGGGGCTGGCACGGAAGGCCATCAGCGTCTGGCGCTGGCGCTCGAGCTCCTGGAGCAGGTCGGACTTGAGGTCGGCCCGCGCGGAGACGTCGAGGATCTCGAACAGCGTGATCAGCGCGACGTGGTGGTCGAGCGGATGCTCGCGCCGCGCGAAGGTGTCGAGGCGTTCGAACAGATCCTCGAGCCGCAGCAAGGTCCGGACGCGTTCGTTTAGCGGGTACTCGTACAGGATCAAGGGCTCGTCCTGGGCCGTTCGTTGGCGCGGTTCGGCGAATTCTGGCGCAAAGGGTCGAGCTTGACAAACCGCTTGCAGCGGGCAGCACGCGTCATCGGCCGTCCTCGTCGCGGTGGGTCGCCGCTGCGGGGCCCGCGTCGCCGGCGCCGCCCGGCCCCGCGGCCTTGCGCGCGGCGAGTTCGAGGTAGCGGGCATGCAGCGCGTCGACCTGCGGCGCGAGCGCCTGCGGATCGCCGCCGTTGTCGACGACGTCGTCGGCGGCGGCCAGCCTCGCCTCGCGGCTGGCCTGGACCGCGATGATCGCCTCGATCTGGGAGCGCTCGAAACGGTTGCGCTGCATGACCCGGGCGATCTGCGCTTCCACCGGGCAGTCGACCACCGCCAGGCGGTCGATGCGCTGGCGCCAGCGTCCCGACTCCACCAGCAGCGGCACCACCACCATCGTGTAGGGCCCGCTGGCCTCGGCGATCATCAGCTCGCAGCAGTGCCCGATCATCGGGTGCAGGATGGCCTCGAGCCGGTGCCGGGCCTGCGGGTCGGCGAACACGATCGCGCGCATCGCGGCGCGATCCAGCGCGCCGTCCTCGGCGATCACCGGGTCGCCGAAGGCCTCGCGGATGGCCGGGATCGCCGCGCCGCCAGGGGCGGTGAGCGCGTGCGCGATCGCGTCGGTGTCCACGATCGTGACACCGTGCGCGGCGAACAGGTCGGCGACCGTGCTCTTGCCGCTGCCGATGCCGCCGGTCAGGCCGACCAGGAAGCGTCTGGAGTCCATGCGATCGAGTCTAGCAGGCCGCGTCGACAGCTTCGGGGCGCAGCCCGGGCAGCCTTCGGGCAGTCGCGCCAGAATGTGACGCGCGGTTCGCGCATGCGCGCCGGCGGCAGGGCAGCCCGCCGGCTCGATGCGCCGATCAGCGCATGCCGATCAGCGCGCCTAGCGGCTCGCGAAAGTAGAGCGCGAGCAGCCCCGCTCCGGCCAGGTAGGGCCCGAAGGGAATCGGCACTTCGCGCTTGTGACGCGCGAACAGGATCATCGACACGCCGACCACCGAGCCCACGACCGAGGCCAGCAGGATGATCGCCGGCAGGGCGGTCCAGCCGAACCAGGCGCCCAGCGCGGCCAGCAGCTTGAAGTCGCCGAAGCCCATGCCTTCCTTGCCGGTGACCAGCCGGAACAGCCAGTAGACGGTCCACAGGCTCAGGTAGCCGGCCATCGCGCCGACCACCGCTTCCTGCAGCGGCACGAACACGCCCCAGAGGTTGAACAGCAGCCCCAGCCACAGCAGCGGCATCGTCATGCTGTCGGGCAGCAGCTGCGTGTCCAGGTCGATGAAGGTCAGGGCGATCAGCACGAAGCCGAGCAGCGCGGCGCCGAGCCCGGCCCAGGTCGCGCCGAAGCGCCAGATCGCCAGCGCGGTCAGCAGGCCGGTGGCCAGCTCGACCAGCGGGTAGCGGGCGGAGATCGCGGTGCCGCAGGCCTTGCAGCGGCCGCGCTGGATCAGCCAGCTCAGCAGCGGGATGTTCTCCAGCGCTCCGAGCTGGTGGCCGCAGGACGGGCAGCGCGAGCGCGGCACCAGCAGGTTGAAGCGCTCGGCCGCCGGCGGGTCCTCGCCGCGCAGCTCGGCGGCCTGGGCCTCCCACTCCAGCTCCATCATCTTCGGCAGCCGGTAGACGACGACGTTCAGGAAGCTGCCGATCATCAGGCCGAACACCAGCGCGGTGCCGACGGCCAGGGCAGGGGACTGCTGGAGGGCTTCGATCATGGGTGCAGGAAAGGAAGGCGATCCGCCTTATACCACCTGACCCAGCTTGAAGATCGGCAGGTACATCGCCACCACCAGGCCGCCGATGACCACGCCGAGCACCACCATGATCATCGGCTCGAGCAGGCTGGACAGGCTCTCGACCGCCTCGTCCACCTCGCGCTCGAAGATGTCGGCCGCCTTGGACAGCATCGAGTCGAGCGAGCCCGACTCCTCGCCGATCGAGGCCATCTGCAGCACCATGTTCGGGAACACCTGCGAGTTCTGCATCGCCACGGTGAGGCTGGTGCCGGTCGACACCTCCTGCTGGACCTTCTTCGTGGCCACCAGGTACACGTGGTTGCCGGCGGCGCCGCCCACCGAGTCCAGTGCCTCGACCAGCGGCACGCCGGCGGCGAACATCGTGGACAGGGTGCGCAGCCAGCGGGCGATCGTGGCCTTCTCGACCACCGGACCGAAAATCGGCAGCTTGAGCAGCAGCCGGTCCATGAACATCTGGACCTTCGTCGACCGCTTCCAGGCCTGCATCAGGAAGTACAGCGAGCCCCCGATGCCGCCGAAGATCAGGTACCAGTACTCCACGAAGAAGTCCGATGCCGCGATCACCATCAGCGTGGGCGCCGGCAGGTCGGCGCCGAAGTTCGAGAAGACCTCCTTGAAGGCGGGCACCACGAACAGCATGATCACCGCCACGACGATGAAGGCGACCGCCAGCACCGCCGTCGGGTAGAACAGGGCCGACTTGATCTTCCCCTTGATCGCCAGCATCTTTTCCTTGTAGCTGGCGAGCCGGTCGAGCAGGTCGTCGAGGATGCCCGCCTGCTCGCCGGCATTCACCAGGTTGCAGAACAGGCTGTCGAAGTAGAGCGGGTACTTGCGGAAGGCCTGGGCCAGCGAGGTGCCGGTCTCCACGTCGCCGCGGATGTCGGTGAACAGCTTGGACACCGCCGCGTTGCTCGAGCCGCGCGCCACGATGTCGAAGGCCTGCAGCAGCGGCACGCCGGCCTTCATCATCGTGGCCAGCTGGCGGGTGAACATCGCGATGTCCTTTTCCTGAATCCTCCTGCCGCGCGGGTAACTGCGCTTCTTGACCTTGGTCACCACGATGCCCTGGCGGCGAAGCGACGATTTCAGGAGGGCCTGGCTTCTGGTTCGAACCTCGCCGCGGACGGTCTTCCCGACGCGGTCGCGGCCTTCCCACATGTAGGTCTGCTCGCGCGGCTGGGCGCGGTGAGTGGCAGTCGCTGCTCTGGTTGCCATCGTTCAGGTTCCCGTCTTTCGGTTCATTCGTTTGTCACAGCGAGGACTTCCTCGATGCTGGTCAGGCCCTGCATCACCTTCAACAGGCCCGAGCGGCGCAGATCGCGCACGCCTTCGGCCTCGGCCTGCGCCGCGATCTGCAATGCGTTGCCGCCGGCCAGGATCAGCCGCTGCATCTCCTCGGTGATCGGCATCACCTGGTAGATGCCCACCCTGCCCTTGTAGCCGCCCCCGCTGCAACGCTCGCAGCCCACCGGCCGGTAGGGCACCCAGCTGCCGTCGAGATCGGACTCCAGGAAGCCCGCGTTCAGCAGCGCGCCCTCGTCGACATCGAGGGGCTGCTTGCAGGTGCACAGCCGGCGGGCCAGCCGCTGCGCGGTGATCAGGCTGACCGAAGACGCGATGTTGAAGGCAGGCACGCCCATGTTCGAAAGCCGCGTCAGCGTCGTCGGGGCATCGTTCGTGTGCAGCGTGGACATCACCAGGTGGCCGGTCTGGGCCGCCTTGATCGCGATGTCGGCGGTCTCCAGGTCGCGGATCTCGCCGACCATGATCACGTCGGGGTCCTGGCGCAGGAAGGCGCGCAGCGCGGCCGCGAAGGTGAGCCCGGCCTTCTCGTTGACGTTGACCTGGTTGACGCCCGGCAGGTTGATCTCCGCCGGGTCCTCGGCGGTCGAGATGTTCACGCCCGGCTCGTTCAGGATGTTCAGGCAGCTGTAAAGCGACACCGTCTTCCCCGAGCCGGTCGGGCCGGTGACCAGCACCATGCCGTAGGGCCGCTTGATCGCCTCGATCAGCGCCTCTTTCTGGTCGGGCTCGTAGCCCAGCGCGTCGATCCCGAGCTTGGCCTGAGCCGGGTCCAGGATCCGCATCACGATCTTCTCGCCGAACAGCGTCGGCAGCGTCGAGACCCGGAAGTCGATTGCCCGGTTGCCCGACAGCACCAGCTTCATCCGGCCGTCCTGCGGCACCCGCTTCTCGGAGATGTCCAGCCGGGAGATGACCTTGATCCGCGAGGCGAGCTTCTCCTTGATCGCGAGCGGGGGCTGGGCGATCTCGCGCAGCTCGCCGTCGACGCGGAAGCGGATCCGGTAGAACTTCTCGAAGGGCTCGAAGTGCAGGTCCGAGGCGCCGGCCTGGATCGCGTCGACCAGGATCTTCTGCAGGAAGCGCACGACCGGCGCGTCGTCGATGTCGCTGCTGTCGACCTGTGCCGCTTGCTCGTCGCTGGTGACGTCCACCCCCTCGACCTCGCCGGCGATCTCGTCGAGCGTATCGGCGGCACTGCGTCCGAGCTTCTCCACGAGGCGCAGCAGCTTGTCGTGCTCGACGACCACGGCCTCGACGCTCGCCTGCGCGATGAAGCGGATCCGGTCCAGCAGCTTGGTATCGGTCGGGTCGGACACTGCCACCGATACCCTTCCGCCGCGCTTGCCCAGCGCAATGACCCCGGCCTCGGCGGCGAACTTGCGATCCAGCACATCGGCGGGCAGCGCCGCCGGATCCACCGCCGAGAGGTCGAGCAGCGGGTGGCCGAACACGTCAGCGGCGAAGGCGGCGAGCTGCCGCGCGCTCATCGTGCCGCTGGCGAGCAGCGCATCGACGAAACCGGTCTCGGCTTCGTCGGCCTTGCGCTGGATGTCGGTGGCCTGGTCGAGGCGCAGGCGCTGGTGCTGGACGAGCGCCCGCCCGAGGCCGGCCAGCGTGGTCTGCCGAGCCTGGGGGCGCTGGGTGGTCGTGATTGCGGCCATCGAGTGTCGTCCTGTCGTCCTGGGTCCGGTCCCGGTTGGGATTCCGGCCGATATTGCGCTGCGGCCGCGCGGGGCGCTGACCGGTGCTGGACGAGCGGCGGCGGGCGGTCGGACGAACGGTGCGCGGCGCTGCCCCCGGGCAACGCCTCACCGGCCGGGGTGGGGGGCGGCGGAGGCGGGGCGGGCGCGCCGATGCAGCCGGACGCTGCGGATCATCCGGTCCTCGATCTGCTGGATCTCCACGACCAGGTCGCCGATCCGCACGCTCACCGGCGCCTCGGGCAGCGCCTGCAGGATGTCCAGCAGCAGGCCGTTCAGCGTGCGCGGGCCGTCGAGCGGGAAGCGGGTGCCCAGGCGGCGGTTGAGGTCGCGCAGCGAGGCGGAGCCCTCCACGACCGCCTCGTCGTCGCGCCAGCCCTGCCCGCCGTCCCCGCCGGGGGCGGTGGTGGTGAATTCGCCGATGATCTCCTCGATGATGTCCTCGAGGGTGACCAGCCCGAGCACCTCGCCGTACTCGTCGACGACCAGCCCGAGCTTCTGGCGGTTCTCCTGGAAGAACTGGAGCTGCCGGAACACCGGGGTGCCGCTGGGAACGAAATACGGGGCGGAGAGCAGCTCCCTGACGTCGGCGGCGTCGAAGGACTCGCGCTGCAGCAGGCCCAGCGCCCGGCGGACGTGCAGCACGCCGACCACCCGGTTGATCTCGCCCTCGTAGACCGGGAGCTTGTTGTGATAACAGGTCGCCAGCTGCTCGCGCAGGCCGCGCTCCTCGGTGGCCAGGTCCAGCGCCTCGACCCGATGGCGGGGGACCATCACGTCGTCGACGCTGATCTGCTCCAGGTCGAACAGGTTGAGCAGGATCGACCGGTGTTTCTGGGGCATGAAGCGGCCCGATTCGAGCACGATCGTGCGCAGCTCGTCCAGCGACAGCGTCGGCTCCTTCGTCCCCGAGGTCTTCACGCCGGCCAGCGCGAGCAGGCGACCCACGAACAGGTTGATCGTCCAGACCACCGGCGAGAACAGCGGCATCAGCGCGCGCAGCAGGTAGCTCGCCGGCAGGGCGATCCGCTCGGGATGGGTGGCGCCGATCACCTTGGGCGTGATCTCGCAGAACACGATCAGGATCACCGCCACGACCGTCGTGGCGATCACGATGACCCGGTCGTCGTTGCCGAAGTAGCGGATCGCCAGCGCGGTCACGATCGCGGTCAGCGCGGTATTGGCCACGTTGTTGCCGAGCAGAATCGTGCCGAGCAGCCGGTCGGTCTGGGCCAGCAGGCCGGCGGTGATGCGGGCGCTGCGCCGGCCCTGGCGGACCAGGTGGCCGAGCCGGAAGCGGCTGAGCGCCATCATGCTGGTCTCGGCGATCGAGAAGAAGGCCGAGGCCAGCAGCAGCAGGACCAGCAGCGACAACTGCAGCCAGAGCGGTAGGGCTTCCAAGCGAGGGCGACCGTTCGAAGGGTGGCGCGCGGCCCGAAGGCGGGTGCGTCGAAAGCCTACCGGATTCCGATTCCCTTCGCATGGGCCCGGCGCGGGCCGCGACCCGCTCCCCGGCCCGCCGTCACGGCGCTACACTGGCCGGCTGACGGGCATCCCGATGCCAGCCGACAACCCCCGACAGGATCTCCCGATGAGCAAGGACGGCAAGACCCTCAAGCTGCGCTCCCGCGCCTGGTTCGACAACCCCGACAACCCGGGGATGACCGCGCTCTACCTCGAGCGGATGATGAACTTCGGCCTCACGCTCGAGGAGCTCCAGAAGAGCGGCAAGCCGATCATCGGGATCGCGCAGACCGGCAGCGCCCTGTCGCCCTGCAACCGCCACCACATCGACCTGGCCAGCCGGATCCGCGACGGCATCCGCGACGCGGGCGGCATCCCGATCGAGTTTCCGGTGCACCCGATCCAGGAGACCACCAAGCGGCCGACCGCGTCGCTCGATCGCAACCTGGCCTACCTGGGCCTGGTCGAGTGCCTGTACGGCTACATGTTCGACGGCGTGGTCCTGACCACCGGCTGCGACAAGACCACGCCGGCAATGATCATGGGCGCGGCCACCGTCGACATCCCGGCCATCGTCCTGTCCGGCGGCCCCATGCTCAACGGCTACTACAACGGCGGGCTGGCCGGCTCCGGCACCGTGGTCTGGTTCGCGCGCCAGGAACTGGCGGCCGGGCGCATCGACTACGACCAGTTCCTCGAGATGGTCGCGGCCTCGGCCCCCTCGGTCGGGCACTGCAACACGATGGGCACCGCGCTGTCGATGAACTCGATGGCCGAGGCGCTGGGCATGGCCCTGCCGGGCTGCGCGGCGATCCCCGGGCCCTACCGCGAGCGCGGGCAGATGGCCTATCACACCGGCCGGCGCATCGTCGAGATGGTCCACGAAGACCTGCGGCCGTCGAAGATCCTCACCCGCGAGGCCTTCGAGAACGCGATCGTCGCGGCCAGCGCGCTGGGCGCGTCCACCAATTGCCCGCCGCACGTCAACGCGATCGCGCGCCACGCCGGCGTGCCGCTCGAGGTGCGCGACTGGGACCGCATCGGCTACGAGATCCCGCTGCTGGTCAACTGCATGCCTGCCGGCCAGTACCTCGGCGAAGATTTCCACCGCGCGGGCGGGGTGCCTGCCGTCATGCACGAGCTGCTGAAGGCCGGCAAGCTGCGCGCCGGGGCGATCACCGTGACCGGCCGCCCCATCGGCGAGCTGTACGCCGACACGCCCTCGTCCAACCACGACGTGATCCGCACCTACGGCGACCCGATGCTGCACGAGGCCGGCTTCGCCGTCCTGTCGGGCAACCTGTTCGAGTCGGCGGTGATGAAGACCTCGGTGATCTCGGCCGAGTTCCGCCAGCGCTACCTGGAGAACCCGGCCGATCCGAACGCCTTCGAGGGCCGGGCCATCGTCTTCGAGGGCCCGGAGGACTACCACCACCGCATCAACGATCCGTCGCTGAAGATCGACGCCGACTGCATGCTGTTCATTCGCGGCGTGGGTCCGGTGGGTTATCCGGGCGCCGCCGAGGTGGTCAACATGCTTCCGCCTGACGCACTGGTCAGGCAAGGCATCACCATGCTGCCCTGCATCGGCGACGGCCGCCAGTCCGGCACCTCGGGCAGCCCGTCCATCCTGAACGCCTCGCCCGAGTCGGCGGTGGGCGGCGGGCTGGCCTTGCTGCAGACCGGCGATCGGGTGCGCATCGACCTGAACAAGCGGTCCGCGAACATCCTGATCAGCGACGAGGAATACGCGCGCCGCAGGGCGGCCTGGCGGCCGCCCGAGCTGGTGAGCCAGACGCCCTGGCAGGAGCTGCACCGCCGGACCGTCGGCCAGCTGCAGGACGGCGGCTGCCTCGATTTCGCGGTCAGCTACCAGCGCATCGACCAGACGCACGGCGTGCCGCGCGACAACCACTGAGCCTCATGCCATGAAAACGGCCCCGGCCGAGTCGGTTCCCGAGCGGATCCGCAGGCTGGGTTTCAGGCGCTGGCACGAGCGCACGCTGATCGTTGCCCACGGCTGGCTGGTCGGCTGTTTCGTGGCCATGATCTTCGTGGCCACGGGTTTCGAGCTGCTGTCCCTGGGCGACGGTCTCCCCGAATTCCTGTTCGACGCGCTGCTGATCGCCGCGGCGGCGACGCTGGGCTGGCAGGCCTGGCGACGCTATCGGGTGTCGATGGCGCTGGCCGCGTCGGTCAGCGAGCAGGCCGCCTGCGCGCGCTGCCTGCGCTACGGTTTTCGGGTGGCCGACGCGCCGAGCGACCGCCTGCGCGCGGTGTGCCCGCGCTGCGGCGCGCAATGGTGGATCGAGCTGGCCGGACCCGGGCGCGACGGCTGAATTCCCCTGCGCGGCCGGGGCTCGTTTGCGCCCATTCCGGTTTCCCGCAATAATCGCCGCTCTGCGCAACGCCCGACCGGCAACAACCTCGGACAAGATGGCAGGCAATAACGACTACATTCTGGAGACAAGGAACCTCGTCAAGGAGTTCCGCGGCTTCGTGGCGGTCAACGACGTGAACCTGCGTGTCAAGCGCGGGCACATCCACGCGCTGATCGGTCCCAACGGCGCGGGCAAGACGACGGTGTTCAATCTCCTGACCAAGTTCCTGATCCCCACCGGGGGCCAGATCCTCTTCAACGGCCAGGACATCACGGTCGAGAAGCCCGCGCAGGTCGCGCGGCGCGGCGTCGTGCGCTCCTTCCAGATCTCGGCCACGTTCCCGCACCTGACGGTGCTCGAGAACGTGCGCATCGGCCTGCAGCGCGCGCAGGGCACCTCCTTTCACTTCTGGCGCCCGGCCAGCATGCTCGATGCGCTGAACGACCGCGCGCTCGAGCTGCTCGAAATGGTGGACCTGCGCGAGTACGCCGACTTCGTCACGGTCGAGCTGCCTTACGGCCGCAAGCGCGCGCTCGAGATCGCCACCACGCTGGCCACCGAGCCCGAGCTGATGCTGCTCGACGAGCCCACCCAGGGCATGGGCCACGAAGACGTCGACCGCGTCACGCAGCTGATCAAGAAGGTCTCGGCCAACCGCACCATCCTGATGGTCGAGCACAACATGAACGTGGTTTCCACGATCGCCGACACGATCAGCGTGCTGCAGCGCGGGCAGGTGATCGCCGAAGGTCCGTACGAGATCGTGTCGAAGGATCCGCAGGTGCTCGAGGCCTACATGGGCAGCGCCGACGAGGCTCTGGCGGGGGCGTCCCATGGCCACTGACAAGACCGAATTCCTGCGCATCACCGACCTGCACGCGTTCTACGGCGAGTCGCACATCCTGCACGGTGTCGACATGGTCGTGAACCGCGGCGAGGTGGTCACGCTGCTCGGGCGCAACGGCGCCGGGCGCACCACCACGATGAAGTCGATCATGGGTCTGGTGGGCCGGCGCACCGGCTCGATCATGATCAACGGCACCGAGGCGGTGAACCTGCCGCCGCACACGATCGCCCGTCTCGGCCTCGGCTACTGCCCCGAGGAGCGCGGAATCTTCGCCAGCCTGAGCTGCGAGGAGAACCTGATGCTGCCGCCGCCGGTGGCCTCCGGCGGCATGGGCCTCGACGAGATCTACGAGATGTTCCCGAACCTGAAGGAACGTCGCAACAGCCCCGGCACGCGGCTTTCGGGCGGCGAGCAGCAGATGCTGGCGGTGGCGCGCATCCTGCGCACCGGCGCCAAGCTGCTGCTGCTCGACGAGATCTCCGAGGGCCTGGCGCCGGTCATCGTGCAGACGCTGGCCCGGATGATCCGGATGCTGCGCGAGAAGGGCTTCACCGTGATCATGGTCGAGCAGAACTTCCGCTTCGCCGCGCCGCTGGCCGACCGCTTCTACGTGATGGAGCACGGCCGCATCGTCGAAGGCTTCGAGGCCTCCGAGCTCGAACAGAAGATGGGCATGCTGCACGAGTACCTCGGCGTCTGAGGCGTGCGAACGACAACGGGGCGCCGCCGAACGGGGCCCGAAGAGAATGGCGCGCCGTACGGGCGCCTGAACCGGTCTGGAGACCGATTAGTCCTGGAGGAATGACAATGATGAAACGCAAACTCACATCGGTCCTGGTCGGTGCGGCGCTGGCCGGATTGGCCGGCGCGGCTTCCGCGCAGATTTCGGACGGCGTCGTCAAGATCGGTGTCCTGAACGACATGTCCGGCCTGTACGCGGACATCGCGGGCCCGGGCTCGGTCGTCGCAGCCAAGCTGGCGGTCGAGGACTTCCAGAAGACCTCGAAAGCCAACCTGAAGGTCGAGATCGTCTCGGCCGACCACCAGAACAAGCCGGACGTCGGCTCGACCGTGGCCCGCCAGTGGTACGACACCGACAAGGTCGACGTGATCGTCGACGTGCCGACCTCGTCGGTCGGCCTGGCGGTCAACCAGGTCACCCGCGACAAGGGCAAGGCCTACCTGAACTCGGGTTCGGCCACCTCGGACATGACCGGCAAGGCTTGCTCGCCGAACACGATCCACTGGGCCTACGACACCTGGATGCTTTCCAACGGCACCGGCAAGGCGATCGTGGAAACCGGCGGTGACACCTGGTTCTTCCTGACCGCCGACTACGCCTTCGGTCACGCGCTCGAGCGCGACACCGAGGCGGTCGTCACCAAGAGCGGCGGCAAGGTGGTCGGCAAGGTTCGCCACCCGTTCCCGGGCCAGGACTTCTCGTCCTTCCTGCTGCAGGCGCAGGCTTCCAAGGCCAAGATCATCGGCCTGGCCAACGCCGGCGGCGACACGATCAACTCGATCAAGCAGGCGGCCGAGTTCGGCATCGTCGCGGGCGGCCAGAACCTGGCCGGCCTGCTGATGTTCCTGACCGACGTCAAGGCGCTGGGCCTGCAGACCGCGCAGGGCCTGATCTTCACGACCAGCTTCTACTGGGACCTGAACGACGACACCCGGGCGTTCTC
>MEEC01000055.1 GCA_001724315.1 Lautropia sp. SCN 70-15
CCGGCGCCGTAGTAGGCCAGCGCCGCGCCCGGCGACAGGGTGTCGAAGTCCACCCGCGCCAGCGCGCCGAATAGCAGCGCCGGCATGAAGATCAGGAAGGTCGCGTCGGACAGCGCGCGGACCGCCGCATCGGGGAAGCGCCCCGCCCGGGCGGCGCCGTAGCCGATCGCGATCAGCACGACGACCGGGAAGATGACCTCGAAGAAGATCGGCATCGGCGCGTCGCGCTGGGGCCCGCTGCGGGCCGGCCTCAGTCGGCTGCGCCGTTGCCGGATTCCTCGCCGCCGGCGCCGGGCGCCGAGGCTCCCGGCGCGCCGGCCTGCTCCTCGCCCTCGCCGCCCTCTTCGGCCGTCTCGCTCGCGTCGCTCTCGACCACGCGCTGCACGCCCGAGAGCGTGGAGCCGTCGTCGACCGCGATCAGCGTGACGCCCTGGGTGGCGCGGCCCATCTCGCGGATCTCGGAGACCCGGGTACGCACCAGCACTCCGCCGGTGGTGATCAGCATGATCTCGTCCTTCTCGTCGACCAGCACCGCCGCCACGACCTTGCCGTTGCGCTCGGTGGTCTGGATCGCGATCATGCCCTTCGTGCCGCGGCCGTGGCGGGTGTACTCGCCGATCGGCGTGCGCTTGCCGAAGCCGTTCTCGGTGGCGGTCAGCACGCTCTGGGTCTCGTCGCCGGCCACCAGCATCGAGATCACCTGCTGGCCGTCCTCGAGGTTCATGCCGCGCACGCCGCGGGCATTGCGGCCCATCGGGCGCACGTCGTTCTCGTCGAAGCGCACCGCCTTGCCGGCGTCGGAGAACAGCATGACGTCGTGCTCGCCGTCGGTGACCGCGGCGCCGATCAGGAAGTCGCCCTCGTCGAGGTCCACCGCGATGATCCCGGCCTTGCGCGGGTTGGAGAAGTCGGTGAGCGGCGTCTTCTTGACCGTGCCCAGGCTGGTGGCCATGAAGACGTAGTGCGCCGCGTCGAAGGACTTCACCGGCAGGATCACGGTGATCTTCTCGCCTTCGGCGAGCGGGAACAGGTTGACGATGGGACGGCCGCGCGAGTTGCGCGTGCCCGAAGGCACTTCCCAGACCTTGAGCCAGTAGACGCGGCCGCGGTTGGAGAAGCACAGGATGTAGTCGTGCGTGTTGGCGATGAAGAGCTGGTCGATCCAGTCCTCGTCCTTCATCGCGGTGGCCTGCTTGCCGCGGCCGCCGCGCTTCTGCGCCCGGTATTCCGACAGCAGCTGGCTCTTGATGTAGCCGCCGTGCGAGAGCGTGACCACCATGTCTTGCGGCGTGATCAGGTCCTCGGTGTCGATCTCGGTGGCATTGAGCTCGATGTACGAGCGGCGCGGATTGCCGTACTCGGCCTTGATGCCGGCCAGCTCCTCGCCGATGATCTGCGTGATCCGCTCGGGCCGCGCCAGGATGTCGAGCAGGTCGGTGATCTGGCCGATCACGTCGCGGTACTCCTGGACGATCTTGTCCTGCTCCAGCCCGGTGAGCCGCTGCAGTCGCATCTGCAGGATCTCCTGGGCCTGGGCCTCGGACAGCCGGTAGCTGTCGCCGCGCAGGCCGACCGAGGGATCGAGGCCTTCGGGCTGGAAGGCCGCGATGTCGGCGCCGGCGCGCTCGAGCATCTCGCGCGCCACGCCGGCCTTCCAGTCGCGCGCCATCAGCCGCTCCTTGGCGATGGGCGGGGTCGGCGAGGCCTTGATCAGCTCGATCATGTCGTCGACGTTGGCGATCGCCACCGCCAGGCCTTCCAGGATGTGGCCGCGCTCGCGCGCCTTGCGCAGCTCGAACACGGTGCGCCGGGTCACCACCTCGCGCCGGTGCGCGAGGAAGGCCTCGAGCATCTGCTTGATGTTGAGCAGGCGCGGCTGGCCGTCGACCAGCGCCACCATGTTGATGCCGAAGGTGTCCTGCAGCTGCGTCTGCTTGTAGAGGTTGTTCAGGACGACCTCGGGCAGCTCGCCGCGCTTGAGCTCGATGACGACCCGCATGCCCGACTTGTCGGACTCGTCGCGGATGTCGGAGATGCCCTCGAGCTTCTTCTCGTTGACCAGCTCGGCCATGCGCTCGAGCAGCACCCGCTTGTTCACCTGGTAGGGCAGCTCGTCGACGATGATCGCGCTTCGATTGCCGCGGTCGAGCTCCTCGAAGTGGGTGCGCGCGCGCATCACCACGCGCCCGCGGCCGGTGCGATAGCCGTCGCGAACGCCCTGCACGCCGTAGACGATGCCGGCAGTCGGGAAGTCGGGCGCGGGGACGAGCTCGATGATCTCGTCGATCGTGGCGTCGGCCTTGCGCAGCATCAGCAGGCAGGCGTCGACGATCTCGCCCAGGTTGTGCGGCGGGATGTTGGTGGCCATGCCCACCGCGATGCCGGCCGAGCCGTTGATCAGCAGGTTGGGGATCCGGGCCGGCAGGACGGTGGGCTCGAGCTCCTTGCCGTCGTAGTTGGGCTGGAAGTCGACCGTCTCGCGGTCGATGTCGGCCAGCATCTCGGCGGCGATCTTGTCCAGGCGGCACTCGGTGTAGCGCATCGCCGCGGCGTTGTCGCCGTCGATCGAGCCGAAGTTGCCCTGTCCGTCGACCAGCGGATAGCGCAGCGAAAAATCCTGCGCCATGCGCACCAGCGTGTCGTAGATCGCGCTGTCGCCGTGCGGGTGGTACTTACCCATCACCTCGCCGACCACGCGCGCGCACTTCACGTAGGGCCGGTTCCAGTGGTTGTTCGACTCGTGCATCGCGAAGAGCACGCGGCGGTGCACCGGCTTGAGGCCGTCGCGCACGTCGGGAAGGGCCCGCCCCACGATCACGCTCATCGCGTAGTCGAGGTAGGAGCGCCGCATCTCCTCTTCGAGACTGATAGGAAGGGTTTCCTTGGCGAACTGATCCATGTGCTGCGGGGTCCCGGAGAGGAATACGAGGAGCTAAATCTTTGAATTTTAACACGCGGCACCATCCCGCCCGGCCGGGCTGTGCTTAAATCGCGCGGAACCCAGCCAAGGAAGCGCTCGCATGCCGGAAGCCGTCATCCTCGCCCCGCAATGGATCGCACCGGTCGCCCCGGACCCGCGCGTGCTGACCGGCCATGCGGTGCTCGTGGAGGACGGACGGATCGCCGAGCTCGCGCCTTTCGACGCGCTGCGCGAGCGGCACCCCGACGTGCCGCTCACCCTCCTGCCCGGGCAGCTGCTGGTCCCGGGCTTCGTGAACCTGCACACCCACGCGGCCATGTCGCTGTTGCGCGGCGTGGCCGACGACCTGCCGCTGCACGACTGGTTGCGCAAGCGGATCTGGCCGCTGGAAGGCAAGCTGGTGTCGCGGGCCTTCGTGCGCGACGGCGCCCTGCTCGCCGCCTACGAAATGCTGATGGGCGGGACGACCTGCTTCAACGACATGTACTTCTTCCCCGAGGAGTCGGTGGCGGCGGCGCGTCAGCTCGGGATGCGCAGCATGCAGGGCATCATCGTCATCGAGTTCCCGAGCGCCTACGCGTCGGATGCCGGCGACTATCTGAGAAAGGGGCTCGAGCTGCGCGATCGGCACCGGGACGACCCCATGGTCGGTTTCTGCCTGGCGCCGCACGCCCCCTACACGGTCAGCGACGAGACCCTGAAGCGGGTGGCCGTGCTGGCGCGCGAGCTGGGACTCCCCATCCACACCCATGTCCACGAAACCGCCGGCGAGATCGAGGAGTCCCAGTCCCGGCACGGCAAGCGGCCGCTGCAGCGGCTCGACGCCCTCGGCTTGCTGGGCCCGGAGCTGATCGCGGTTCACGCGGTGCACCTCGACGACAACGACCTGCGGCTGCTCGCCACGGCCGGCGCCTCGGTCGCCCACTGCCCGCATTCGAACCTGAAGCTGGCCAGCGGCATCGCACCGGTGGCGCGAATGGTCGAATCGGGCATCCGGGTGGGCCTGGGCACCGACGGCTCGGCCAGCAACAACCGGCTCGACCTGCTGCAGGAGGCGCGCACCGCCGCCCTGCTCGCCAAGGGCAGCTCGGGGCAGGCCGACGCCTGGCCCGCCGCGCAGGTGCTGAAGGCGCTCACCCTGGACGCCGCCGCGGCCCTCGGACTGGACGATCGGATCGGCTCGATCGAAGCCGGCAAGCGCGCCGACCTGGTGGCGGTGGACCTCTCGGCCCCCGAGCTTTCGCCCGTTTTCGACCCGGTCTCGCAGCTCGTTTATGCGGCCGGACGCGAGCATGTGCAGCACGTCTGGATCGACGGCCGGCATGTTGTCCGAAAGCGACAATTGACTGACGACGCCGCAAGTGTGGCTGTTTCCGAATTGGTTGGCCGTACGGCGCTATGGCACAATCGGACCGGTGAAATCCTGTCAGGCTGACTGACAGCCCGTGTTTGCAGCCCGTTTCCCGCGGGTTCGAATCGAGCGATCCAGCCTGTCGTGCCCAACCCCGCTGAATCGCTTTCTACCGAGAGGAGAAACATGAACAAACCGGTCAAAAAACTGGCGTATCTGGTCGCTGCGGCGATGCTGTCGGCTTCGACGCTCGCTGTCGCCCAGTCTGCCGATCCGAAGAAGAGCGGCTATGTCATCAGCCCGGACAGCAAGGTCGTGGTGAACCCGTTCGGCCAGTGCTGGCGCACCGGCTACTGGACCCCGGCCGACGCGATCAAGGGTTGCGACGACGATCTGCTGCCGAAGGCTGCCCCGGCTCCGGCGCCCGCCCCGGCCCCGGCTCCCGCCCCGGCTCCGAAGCCCGCTCCGAAACCCGCTCCGGCCCCGACCAGCGAGAAGGTCACCTTCGCGGCTGACACCTTCTTCGACTTCGACAAGGCCGTCGTCAAGCCGGAAGGCAAGGCTCGCCTGGACGATCTGGTCGGCAAGCTGCAGGGCGTGACCCTCGAGGTCATCATCGCCGTCGGCCACACCGACAGCATCGGCTCCGACGCCTACAACCAGAAGCTGTCGGTCCGTCGCGCCGAAGCCGTGAAGGCCTACCTGGTCAGCAAGGGCATCGAAGCCAACCGGATCTACACGGAAGGCAAGGGCGAGAAGCAGCCGGTCGCCGACAACAAGACCCGCGATGGCCGCGCGAAGAACCGTCGCGTGGAAGTCGAGGTGGTCGGCACCCGTCCGCGTCGCTGATACCGGCTCGGGATCGGCTTCGGCCGGTCCCTCCGGAGAGACCCCGCTTCGGCGGGGTTTTTTTTCGTCATCTAGAATCGCTTTCGTGACCGCAGACACCGCCCATTCCGATCAAACCGCCCCGGCCAACGCCGACCCGGCCGAGCTCGCCAAGTTCTCGGCGCTGGCCTCGCGCTGGTGGGACCCGGAATCCGAGTTCAAGCCGCTGCACCAGATCAACCCGCTCCGGCTGGACTGGATCGATCGGCTGGCGCCCCTGAAGGGCCGGCGCGTCGTGGACATCGGCTGCGGCGGCGGCATCCTGGCCGAGTCGATGGCCGGGCGGGGCGCCGAGGTGCTCGGCATCGACCTGGCCGACCGGCCGCTGAAGGTCGCCGAGCTGCACGCCCTCGAAAGCGGCGCGCAGGTGAGCTACCGGCGCATTTCGGCCGAGGCGCTGGCCGCCGAGCAGCCGGGCAGCTTCGACACGGTCACCTGCATGGAGATGCTCGAGCACGTGCCCGATCCGGAATCCACCGTGCGCGCCTGCGCGCAGCTGACGAAGCCGGGCGGCTGGCTCTTCTTCTCCACGATCAACCGCAACCCGAAGTCCTTCCTGTTCGCGATCGTGGGCGCCGAGTACGTGCTCAGGCTGCTGCCGCGCAGCACGCACGAATACGGCAAGTTCATCAAGCCCTCCGAGCTGGCGGCGGCCATCCGCCGCTGCGGGCTGGAGACGGCCGAGATGACCGGCATGACCTACAACCCGATCACCCAGGTCTACGCGCTGGACCCGAAGGACGTGTCGGTCAACTACGCGATCGCCGTTCGCAAGCCCGGATGACCGCGATGCTGCAGGCAGTCTTCTTCGACCTCGACGGCACCCTGGCCGACACCGCGCGCGACCTGGTCGAGCCGATCCAGGCCATGCGCGCCGATCGCGGGCTCGGGCCCCTGCCCTTCGAGTCGCTGCGCCCCTACGCGTCGATGGGCGCGCGCGGGCTGATCCTGCGCGGCTTCGGCGTGGAACGCGACAACGACGCCTTCGCGGCCCTGCGCGACGAGTTCCTGGCCCGCTACGAGCAGGCGATGCTGGTCCACACCCGCCTGTTCGAGGGCATGGACACGGTGCTCGACGCACTGGACGACGCCGGCATCCGCTGGGGCGTGATCAGCAACAAGGTCGAACGTTACGTGAGACCCATCGTCGAGGGCCTGGGCCTGGGCGCTCGCTCGGTCTGCGCGATCGGGGGCGACACCACGCCCTTCGCGAAGCCGCACCCCGAACCGCTGCTGCATGGCGCGCGGCTGGCCGCGGTGGATCCTGCCCGCAGCGTCTACGTGGGCGACGATCTTCGCGACATCGAGGCCGGACGGGCCGCGGCAATGCGCACCGTGGCCGCGGCCTACGGGTTCTGCGGCGTGTCGGCGGCGCCCTCCGAATGGGGCGCGGACCACCTGATCGAAGCGCCGCTTCAGCTGCTCGCCGAACTGGGCATCGCGCGGGCCACGAGCGCCGCCGCGTCGATCTCCGAGGGCAAGGTTCCGAAGGCCTGATCGCCGGCCGCGCGCGTCGGGTCCAGGCGCCCGGCGCAAAAGGCCGCCGCGACCTCGGCCGGCGCGTCGCCGATCATCAAGGCGGCCTGCCAGGCCCGCGCGAGATCGCCGGCGAGTCGCCGCGCGCCGAACGGATCCAGGAAGGCCGCCGTCTCGCTGCGCTCCGCCGGGCCCGCGGGGCCCGCACGCAGCGCTTCGAGCCGTTCGATCAGCGGCGAAGCGAAGCGGTCGTAGGCCGGCAGCCTGCCCAGCGCCGCGGCCAGCTCGGCCGACAGCGCCTCGGCGCAGCCGGGCTCACGCGCGAGCGCGCGCAGCAGGTCCAGGCACATCACGTTGCCCGAACCCTCCCAGATCGAATTGACCGGCAACTCCCGGTACAGGCGCGCGAGCGGCGCCTCTTCGACATAGCCGTTGCCGCCGAGCACCTCCATCGCCTCGAAGGCCAGCGCCGGGCCGCGCCGGCAGATCCAGTACTTGGCCAGCGGCGTGCCGATCCGCAGCAGCGCATCGGCCGCCGGATTGCCGGCCCGTGCATCGAGCGCCGCGGCCAGCCGCAGCGCCCAGCGCATCGCCGATTCGGACTCCAGCGCCAGGTCGGCCAGCACGTTGGTCATCAGCGGCTGGCTTGCCAGGGGCCGCCCGAAGGCCTCCCGCCGCGCCGCGTGATGCAGCGCCTCGGCGACGGCCCGCCGCATCATGCCGGCCGAGGCGATCGCGCAGTCGAGCCGGGTGAGCGAGGCCATCTCGAGGATGGTCGGGATGCCGCGCCCGATCTCGCCGACCAGGAAGGCGGCGGTGCCGTCGAACTCCACCTCCGACGAGGCGTTCGAGCGGTTGCCGAGCTTGTCCTTGAGCCGCTGGAAGTGAAGCGCGTTCAGGCGCCCGTCGGGCAGCCAGCGCGGCACCAGGAAGCACGACAACCCGCCCGAATCTTCGGAGTCGCCACCGCCGCGCGCACCGCCCTCCGCCTGCGCGAGCACCAGGAAGCCGTCGCACATCGGCGCCGACATGAACCACTTGTGGCCGGTGAGCCGGAAGGGCTCGCCCCAGCGATCGCCGAACTCGGCCACCGGCGCGCGCTCCGCGCGTGTGGTGTTGCTGCGCACATCCGAACCGCCCTGCTTCTCGGTCATGCCCATGCCCAGCAGCGCCGAGCCGCGATCGGCCAGCGGACGAAAGCCAGGGTCGTAGTCGCGCGACAGCAGCTTGGGCAGCCAGTCCCGCGCCAGCACCGGCTGTCCGGCCAGGAGCGGGATCGCGGCCCAGGTCATCGTCACCGGGCACTGCGTGCCGTTCTCGACCTGCGAGAACAACAGGTACTTCGCGGCGCGCATCAGGTGGCTGTCGACGGGTTTGCGCCCCGGCCCCGCGAAGCCCAGGCCGTCGGCCGCGGTCCAGGTCGCCGCATGAAGGCCCTCGGCCACCAGCATGCCCATCAGCGCGTGCCAGGCCGGATGGAACTCCACCTCGTCGATGCGCCGGCCGAACCGGTCGAAGCTGCGCAGCGTCGGCGGGTATGCGTTGGCCAGGCGGCTGAGATCCAGCGTGTCGGCGGCCCCAAGGCGGCGGCCCAGCGCGGACAGCGCCGCGCAGGCCTGCGGGTCGACGCGACCCACGGCCTCGGCCAGCGCCCGGTCCGATCCGAAAAGATCCAGATCCGCCAGCGGGCCGGACTGGTTGAACACCTCGTGCGTGGGCATCGCGCTTCCTCCCGCGATCGGTTGTGCCATCATCCGTTGCGAAATGCCGCCCAGCCGTCGCTCGCAGGGGCGGTCCGACAACGAACCAGGAGACCCTCATGATGCAGGCAAAATCCCCCAGCCGTCGTGCAATGAGCGTCGCGCTAGCCGGCGCCGCGGCCATCGCCGCCCTCGCCCCCTTGTCGGGCCCGGCCTTCGCGCAGGAATATCCGGCACGCCCGATCACGCTGGTCGTGCCCTTCCCGCCCGGCGGCGTGGCCGATACCGTGGGACGACCGGTCGCCGATGCGCTGGGCCGCTACCTGGGGCAGTCGGTGGTCGTCGAGAACAAGTCCGGCGCCGGCGGCGGCATCGGCATGGCCCACGCAGCCAAGTCCACGCCGGACGGCTACACGCTGCTGCTGGCCCTGTCGTCGATCACGATCATCCCCGAGGCCGACAAGATCCTGAATCGGTCGCCGATGTACCAGCTCAACCAGCTGGTGCCGATCGCCCGCTTCACCGCCGACCCGACCGTGCTGGCGGTGCGCGCGGACAGCCCGTGGAAGACCTACGCCGACTTCATCGCCCACGCCAAGGCCAAGCCCGGCGCGATCACCTTCGGCTCCTCGGGCAACTACGGCACGATGCACGTGCCGATGGAGATGCTCAAGCAGGCCACCGGCACCTTCATGGTCCACGTGCCCTACACCGGCGCCGGCCCCGCGATCGTGGGCCTGCTCGGCGAGCAGGTCGACGCGCTGGCCACCGGCCCGGCCACCGTGGTCCAGCACGTGAAGGCCGGCAAGCTGCGCGTGCTGGCGCACTGGGGCACCGGCCGGCTCGCCGCCCTGCCCGACGTGCCCAGCCTGACCGAGCTGGGCGCCAAGGTGACCTTCTCGCAGTGGGCCGGCCTGTTCGCGCCCGCGGGCACGCCGGAACCGGTGATCGCAAAGTTGCGCGATGCCGCCCGCAAGGCCGCCACCGACGAGAAGGTGATCCGCACCATCGGTGCCGCCGGCACGCCGATCCAGTACCTGGACGCGCCCGAGTTCGCGAAGTTCGTGGCCGAGGACGCCAAGGTGATGGCGGGCGTCGTGCAGCGGATCGGCAAGCAGTGAGGGACCGGGGCGGCGCCATGCCGCTCCCGTTCCTTGCAGGGCTTCAACCCGTGCCGGCGAGGGCATCGGACTCGATCACCCGGGTGCCCGGCGCGGCCCGCAGCGCGGCGTCGAGCATGACCCTCGCCACCGCCGCGGCAGCCACCGGCCGGTAGAGACGCGGGATCAGCGGCCCCAGGAGCCTCGCCGCGGCCAGCCCCAGGGTTTCGCCGAGGCGGAAGTCCGGCCTCGGCCCCGCATCGAGCAGCGATGGCCGCACGATGGTCAGCGACTCGAAGCCGAGCGCCCGCGCGTCGCGCTCGGCCTCGCCCTTGACGCGCAGGTAGAAATTGCGCGAATCCGGATCGGCGCCCAGGGACGAGTTCAGCACGAAGACCCGCGTGCCTGCCCGGCGCGCGAGCCCGGCGGCCTCGAGCACGTAGTCGTGGTCCACCCGCCGGAATGCCTCCTGCGAGCCGGCGAGCTTCATCGTGGTGCCCAGCGCGCAGAGTGCGGCGTCGGCACGCCACCAGTCGGCATCGGGCGGCAGGCGCTCGAAGTCCACGACCGGATTCTGCAGCCGCCCCGCAGCGGGAACGGCCAGCGGCCGGCGCGTGGGCGCCACGACCCGGGACACCTGGGGGTGCGCCAGCGCGAGGCGAAGCACCTGTCCGCCGACCCGGCCGGTGGCGCCCAGCAGCAGGACGGTCGTCACCGGAGGGCCGGCTCCGCCGGCAGCGGCATGAAGGACGCCCCCAGGTGCCCGACCTTCACGTAGATCAGCGCCCCTTCCGGGCCCGCATGCGGCGCGTGGCTGCTCCAGCGCGGGCTGCGCAGCCAGGAACCGGCCGGATACGCCCCGTGCTCGTCCACGAACAGTCCTTGCAGCACCAGGATCTCCTCGCCTCCCGGATGCGCGTGGCGCTGGAATCGCGTGTCCGGCGCCCAGCGGACCAGCGCCGTGCTCACGCCGTCGTGCTCGTGCAGCGGCATCACCGACAGGCCCGGCACCAGCCCCGGATGCCAGGGGGCGCTGCGGGTGTCGATGCGCACCGGCATCAGGTCGTCGGCCGCGAACTGCCAGAGCTTCACGAAGATCGCGCAGCCCTCGCGCGAGAACGGCGCGTGCGCCGTGCCGGGCGGGTTGCGCAGGTAGGTGCCGGCCGGATGGTCACCGGTTTCGTCCGAGAACACGCCGTCGAGCACCAGGATCTCCTCGCCGCCGCCGTGCACGTGCCTGGAGAAGCTGCTGCCCGGCGCGTAGCGGACGATGCTGGTCGCGCGGGCGACCTCGCCGCCCACGCGGTCCAGCATCCGGCGCTCGACGCCCGGCAGCGGGGACGGCACCCACTCGGCCCGGTCCGGCGCCTGCACGACGCGAAGCGAGAAATCGGCATTGAAATCCAAGGAGAAACCCCCATGTCGGGAAAGTGCGCGGCCGAGCCGATGCACGCAATTGTCAGCAGACCGGCGACTTGAAAGCGGACCTCGAGTCGCCATATGTGAGATGATGAACGAGTTGCTGTAGCAGCAACGCTGAACACCCGGGGCCGACCTGGTTTCGACGTGGGTAGCGAAGCGGCACAGGGCATGCCGAGGCGCCAAGTCCTCGTAAATCCTTTGGCAAATCTACAAACGCCAACGACGAGCGTTTCGCTCTCGCGGCTTAAACCCCGCGAGCGCCGCAACAGTCAGCCGACGGGCTGGGCCTGACCGGGCAACCGGAAGGGCTGCGGTGTAACTTCAGTCGGATAGCGCCCGGGCCGGGTCACTTGGTCCAGGCGCAAAACTCAAGGTGACTGGGTGTGCGGCGGCCTGTCGTTCGGCTAATCGCCCACCGAGATCAAAATAGAGCGACTACGCATGTAGAACTGGTCGTAGAGGACTTGCGGACGCGGGTTCGATTCCCGCCGGCTCCACCAATAATGAAACCCCAACCGTTCTCGGTTGGGGTTTTTTCTTGCCTGATCGCGCCGGTTCCCGCGTGTTCTTGGGGGTTCCTGCGGAAGCCTGCGGACTGCACCGGTCAGCCTTCCAGCCCGTTCCGGGCCATATTCCATTCTCTCCTGGCCATTCCTCGCTCCGACCTCGCTCTCCGAAACAGGCCCGAAGTCCGCAAAGGCCGCAACGCAGGCCCATACGGATCAACGGGTTACGCGCGGACGGATCAAGCGGTTGGATTGCAGCATTGGGTGGCGAAGGAAACGCTGCGGTTGCGTTTCGTCGGTAGTTATCGAGCACTACCGACACATTGCAACGCGGAAGTACGTGCTTGGATGATGGTCAAGATAAGAAACGTCTTGTCAGGACAATGTCCGGACGACTACAATAAGGGCATCCAAGATCAGTCCGGAGGGGCACCATGAGCACCCTGAATCTTTCCAAGACCGAACGCATTGACGTTCGTGCCAGCACGCCAGTCAAGCAACTGCTGCAGGAAGCCGCACGCGCCTGCCACAAGAACGTGAGCGAGTTCCTGCTCGACGCGGGCGTGACGGCGGCCGCGCAGACGCTGGCAGATCGTCGCCAATTCGTGCTGGACGACACACAGTGGCAGGCCTTCCAGGAGGCGCTGGACCGCCCGGTGCAAAGCAAGCCGCGCCTGAAGAAGTTGCTGCGTGAACCCGGGGTGCTGGGTTGAGCGATGACTACTCACCCGTTCGCAAGCTACTTGCTACGGATCAGGTCGATGCTTTCGACTGCGGCCGGGTCGCGCTGAACCAGTTCCTGCAGCGCTACGCGCTCGTCAACCAGAAGGCCAACAGCGCGCAGACCTATGTCTGCTGCCAGGGTGACGTGGTGGTCGGCTT